>JBFYZJ010000316.1:0-3178 GCA_041309565.1 Candidatus Krumholzibacteriota bacterium | reverse complement strand
GGCCGCGACCAGGGCGCGGAGCTCGGCGTTCTCGTTCCGCAGCGCCTCGACCGACTCGAAGCGGCCCGTCACCCGCTCGACCGGATAGAGCAGGACGGCGGTGATCGCGCGCGCCATCCCGGCCCGGCTCCGCTCGCCGAGCGTGAGGAGCGTGATCGAGACGGCGACGGCGATCACGAGGATCGTTTTGTCGAGATGCTTTTCGAAGAGGAACGAGAGAACATGCATGCTTAGAACCGGGAGCTCTTCATGATAATCCGTTCATACTGATGCAGGTTCGACAGAACCTTGCCGCACCCGAGCACGACGCACGTGAGTGGATCCTCGACGACGTTGATCGGGAGGTTCGTCTCCTCCTTGAGGAGGGTGTCGAGCCCGCGGAGCAGCGAGCCGCCCCCCGTCATGACGATCCCCCGGTCGACGATGTCGGCCGCGAGCTCGGGCGGCGTCTGCTCGAGCGCGGTCTTGACCGCCGCGACGATCTGGCTCACGGGCTCGGCGAGCGCCTCGCGAACCTCGACGCTCGATATCTTCAGCGTCTTGGGAATGCCCGAGACGAGATCGCGCCCCTTGATCTCCATCTCCTCCTCTTTCTTGAGCTTCGTCGCCGAGCCGACCACCATCTTGACGTGCTCGGCGGTCTGGTCTCCGATGAGGAGGTTGTACGCTTTCTTGATGTGAAGGACGATCGCCTCGTCCATCTCGTCTCCGGCGACGCGGATCGACATGTCGGTGACGATGCCGTTCAGCGCGATGACCGCGATCTCGGTCGTGCCGCCGCCGATGTCGATCACCATGTTGCCGGACGGCTTGTCGACGGGGAGCCCCACGCCGATCGCCGAGGCGACCGGTTCCGCGATGAGGTACACCTCGCGGGCGCCCGCGTTCTGCGCCGAATCGGTCACGGCGCGGCGCTCGACCTCGGTGATTCCGGACGGCACCGCGATGACGATGCGCGGCCTGATGAAGAAGCGCTTTTTCTGCGCCTTCTTGATCAGCTCGCGGAGCATCACCTCGGTGATCTCGAAATCGGCGATAACGCCGTCTTTGAGCGGGCGGATCGCGACGATGTGGTCCGGCGTCTTCCCGAGCATCGCCTTGGCCTCCGCCCCCACCGCGTACACGCGTTTCGTCTTCTGATCCACGGCGACGACCGACGGCTCGTTGAGAACGATGCCCATCCCCTTCACGTACACGAGCGTGTTGGCGGTGCCGAGATCGATCGCGATTTCGTTCGAGAAGTAGTTCGCCAAACGGTCCAGCACGGATAACCCTCGCCTTTCCTCACGCGATGAGGCCGCGCTCGCGCATGCTGACGAATCGATCGCCGCCGATGACGATATGGTCGACGAGTTCGATCCCCATGAGCTCTCCGCATTTCACGAAACGGAGCGTGAGCTCCGTGTCTTCGACGCTCGGCTCCGGATTCCCGGTCGGGTGGTTGTGAACGAGTATGATGCCCGCCGCACTCGCCGCGACCGCGGACTTGAACAATTCCCGCGGATGAACGAGCGCCGCGTTCAGCGATCCCACCGCAACCGTCACGACCTTGCGGATGCCGTTCTTCGTGTCGAGGAGGATCGCCTTGAAGTGCTCGCGATCGAGCCCGCGCATCTCGGCAGTCATGATGGCGGCCGCATCCTCGGGACCCCGCAGCTTCCGCACAGCGCCTTCCCTCATCGAGACGATGCACCGCCTGCCGAGCTCGAACGAAGCCTTGAGCCTCATCGACGACGCGGGACCCAATCCCTCGAACGTCATGAGCTCCTCGACCGTCGCGCCTTCCACTCCGGCGAGGCCGCCGAAATGGTCGACCAATTCCTGAGCGATCGCCCCACCCGAGCGGTGGTTGCCGGCGCCGATCACGAGCGCGATCAGCTCGGTCTCGCCGATCGCTTCGAAACCGCGCACTACACCCTTCGATCTCAGCAGCTCGAGTGACGATTTCCCAGCACCCACAAGCCTCCCCCGCCCCGCACTGCCGGCTGAAACCTAGCAGAAGCTCATCCGCGTCGCAAGCTATATTGCCACAGCCGGCAAAAAGTGCAAATCATTTTTTGGCGCACGCCGGAATCGCAGGCTCGAAGCGCCCCAGACGCGCAATTTCCGACCGCGCGTACTCGGCCCATCGGTCCGACACGTATTCGCCGGCGAGCCGCGTGTAGCAGCCGAGCGCCTCCGCCGGCTTCTCGAGACGCTTTTCGAAAATGACGGCCATTCGGAGCAGGACGAACGGCGCCTCCTGCGAGAGCGGATAGCTCTGGAGAAAGCGCTCATATGCCCGCATCGCCGATCGATACTTGAGCGTCCGCTCCATCCCGCAGGCGATGTCGATATGCAGGGACTCCGGAAGGGCGAATGTCGGAATGAGGCGGGCCGCCTCGTCGAAATACGCCTCGGCCGCGTCCCGCTGCCCGCCCTCGGCGGACAGCCGCACCGCCTCGACATAGCATTCCCGCGCGCCCGGCCGGTCCCCCGCGGCGAAACGGGCCCGCGCGAGCTCCGCGTTCACACCGGCGTCCCCCTGCTCGATCGCGAGATACTCGGCGTATTCCGCCTGTGCCCCGAACCAGTCCGCCCCCTCGAAACGGCGGCGGGCGGCGGCGAGGCGGCGCTCGGCGCGGCCGCGGGCGAGCGCCCCGAAGCCGACCGCGAGGAGGACTCCCGCCGCGAATCCGCCGAGATGGACGCTGTACGCGACGCTTACACCCCCCATCCCGAACTGCATCACCGCACGTATCCCCTGGAGGACGAACCAGAAGAGAATCGCGAAGACGACCGGAACATACGTTCTCCCCGCCCGGTTCACTCCCTGCAGGGGCATGAACACCCAGTACCCGACACGCACCCTGCTGAAATGCAGGCGAACGAGATACGCACCGAGGATCCCCGAGGTCGCCCCCGACGCCCCGATGACCCCGTACGGGAGGTACGCCGGGGAGAAGATCGCCGTGAGGACGAGGTGCACGTAGGCGCCGATCGCGGCAGACAGAGCGAAGACGAGGTAGAACCTAAAGGAGCCGAGCCGGTCCTCGAGCGGCCTCCCGAACACAATGAGGTAAACGAGGTTTCCGATCAGATGCATCCATCCACCGTGCAGGAAGGCGTGGGTGACCGCGGTGGCGGCGGTGGGAGCGGCCGGCTGGAAGATGAGGAGGGTGAAATCCCACCATTGCCC
>JBFYZJ010000315.1:0-2502 GCA_041309565.1 Candidatus Krumholzibacteriota bacterium | reverse complement strand
GTGCAAAAGACACCCCGAATGCCGTTTCATTCGTCTCCCTGTCTTTCATCATATCAAGCCAATATTTCCGTATGCCCGGTGCATCCGCCATTTCCCGGATGATACCCGTCAATTCCCCGTTCGCCTCGAGATCCGCCCCTCCCAGCTTCCATTTCGATTTCCTGGGAGTGATTCCCAGAAGAGACAACGCGGCGCTATTGAGCCAGGCCGCGTGGCCGGAAAACTGTATGAGCAATACCGGTGTATCCGGGAAGGCTGCGTCGAGATCGCGCCGATGCGGATCCGCGCAGTCGGTGTAATCCCACCCAATACCGATTATGATTTCGCCGGATCGGATTTTAATAGATTTGTCACGATTTTCTTTAAGCCGTCGGATGATTTGCGTTTTGTCCAACCCTTTGAGGCTTACGAACAGCTCCAGGCTGCCCAATTGGTGAAGGTGTATGTGGCAATCGTTGAATCCCGGAATAAGCGTACCACCACGCATATCAACGCGTTCTACCCCGGTCTCTATTCTTTCAGCAGCGTGCAAGACCTCCGGCAGATCTCCCACTGCGATAATTCGCCTCCCGTCAACGAGAACGCTTTCCGCGCGCGGATGGTCCGAATCCATCGTAAGGACAGATCCGCCTGAAAAGAGCATCGTACTCATAAGAGCTCCTTTTTCGATAGATGAATGTCAGCCCGGCGGCGAGGGTCACGCGCCGGCGTGCTCTGTCCAACGTAACGGACTTTGGGCGCGCGGCTCACCGCCGCCCGGCGATGGTGACGATTGCCATGAGGATCGTGATGTTACCACGCCCTCACCCGGATCTCAAGCGTCGGCTCATCGGCATCCGGGCCACGATCATTTTTCCTGCCGGTAGGTTGCGGAGGAACGTTCCGGCAGTCTACAATAACCTAACAATAGAACCCAAAGAGGACCATCATGGAACCTACCGCGTCTGATGCGCAGCCTCTACTCGCGCCCTTCGCGAGCTGCCGGCTGTTCGACGACCTCCGCGCGGATCTCCGTGCCGAGATCCACCGCTCTCTCTCCCTCGTACGCCTGGCTCCCGGAGAGCGTCTCTTCCGGCAGCGCGAGCCGACCGACGCTCTGTACGTCATCGCTTCGGGCCGCCTGCTCGTCTCCTCGGCCGGTGAGGACGGCTCGGAGAGGCCGGTGGGAGAGCTTCGGCCCGGGGACCCCGTCGGAGAGATGCAGTTCCTCACCGGGGGCCGGCGTACCGCCACGGTGACGGCGGCCGAGGCTGCCGAAGTGGTGAAGTTTCCAAGGGACCGCTTCGAAGCGCTCGCTCTGAACTCCCCCGAGGTGAAGGATGAGGTCGCCGAGCTCATCCGCCGGCGGCTTCAGCACTACCGGCTCGGTGTGATGATCCCCCTCTTCTTCCGGTCGGCGGGGGAGACCCTGCTCGCCGAGATCGAGCGGAGCCTGCACTGGTCACACTTAAGCCGGGGCGAGTACCTGTTCCACCAGGGCGATCGTGACGCGACGCTGTACATCCTGATGAGCGGGCGACTCCAGGTGACGGTGGAGGGCAGGGACGGCGCGGTTCGCGTCGTGGGTGAGGTCCGCCCCGGCGAGAGCGTCGGCGAGATGGCTCTCCTCAGCGGCGAGGAGCGATCGGCCGACGTCCGGGCGCTGCGCGACTCCGACCTCGTCTCCCTTTCGAAGGAAGCCTGCGAGGAGATAGCCGTCCGGCACCCGCGGGCAATCACCGACCTCACGAGGATCATCATCCAGCGGCTGAAGACGAACATTCGCTCCGAGCGCGCGATCGGCAAAGGCGGGACTCTCGCGCTCGTACCCCTTCAGGCCGACTTCCCGATCCACGAGCTCGCCGGGAAGCTCGCGGCCGCCCTTGTGCGCGGGGGGGCCTCGGTCGTCCACCTCACGAGCGCCAAGCTCGACGACGACCTCGGAACGGAGGGCATCTCGCAGCTCGCCGAGGCCGACGCGAGCGCCATCCGGGTCCACGTCGCCCTCGAAGGCTACGAAGCGCATCATGACTACGTCCTCTTCGAGGCTGATCCCACGGCAACGGAGTGGTCGAAGAGATGCATCCGCGACGCCGACAGGATTCTGCTCGTCACCGATGCCGCCCGCGACCCGGAGCCGGGGCCGTACGAGCGGGAGCTCATGCAGGTGCGCGGCGCGGACGATACAGACAAGACTCTCCTTCTCGTGCACGGAGAGGACGTGAAGCTTCCCCGAGGCACCGAGAGGTGGCTCGACCCGCGGCATGTCAGCCAATGGTTCCATATGCGTCGCGGAGCCGAAGCGGACCTCGAGCGGATCGTCCGGTGCATGACCGGCCGGGCGTTCGGGCTCGCCTTAAGCGGAGGCGGCGCACGAGGCTTCGCCCACATCGGCGTCAGCCAGGCGCTGCGCGAGAACCGGATAGACGTCGACGTGATCGGCGGGACGAGCATGGGCTCCGTGATTGCGGCCGGACAGGCGATGGGTATCGACCCCTTGAGCTTCGCGGCAGTCCTCAAGGA
>JBFYZJ010000314.1:0-4083 GCA_041309565.1 Candidatus Krumholzibacteriota bacterium | reverse complement strand
TTATTTCATCCCGCGCCGAATAATATCGTATAATCCGACGGGCTCACCGGGGAGGGACACCGTGCCCGAGCGAACAGATTTAATGGCGAGCGTATCAGGCGTCCGTGGGATCGTCGGGAGCGGGATGAATCCCGAGATCGCCGCGCGATTCTGCGCCGCGTACGCCTCACTGCTCTCGGGAGACACGATCGTCATCGGCCGCGACACGAGGGCCTCGGGACCGCTCATCGCCGCGGCCGCCTCGACGGCGCTGCGGTTCAAGGGAATCTCGGTCGTCGATCTCGGCGTGGCGTCAACGCCCACCGTCGAGATCATGGTCGAGAAGCTCGGGGCTGCGGGGGGCATCGTGGTTACGGCGAGCCATAACGGACCCGAGTGGAACGCCCTGAAATTCCTCGATTCGCGCGGGGAGTTCCTCTCCGCGGGGGCCATGGCCGATATCACGAGCCGCGCGCTCGGCGCGGAGCCTCTGTTCGACGGGGCGTCCCGTTTCGGCGCGGGCGTCGCGAACGCCGACGGCGACGCCATTCACATCGATCTAATCCGGAAGCTCGATCGCGTCGATCCGGCGCGCATCGCGTCGCGCAGGCTCAAGGCCGTCGTCGACTGCGTGAACGGGGCGGGCAGCCGCATCCTGCCGTTGCTTCTCCGGAGCCTCGGCCTCGACGTCGTCGAGCTCTACACCGACATCGAGGCGCCGTTTCCCCACAATCCCGAGCCGAAGCCCGAGCACCTCGGCGAGCTTTCGAAGGCGGTCGCGCGCGAGCGGGCGGATATCGGATTCGCCTGCGATCCGGACGGGGACCGGCTCGTTCTCGTGGACGAAACGGGTTTCGTGCTCAGCGAGGAGCTCACGCTGGCCCTCGCCGCGGATTTCGTGCTCAAGGAAGAGAAGGGCGCGCTCGTCGCCAACCTCTCCACGAGCCGCGTCATCGACGACATCGGGGCGGCGCGCGGGGCGCCCGTCTATCGTTCGAAGGTCGGTGAGGCGCACGTCGCGGCGCTCATGAAGGAGACGCGCGCCGCGATCGGCGGCGAGGGGAACGGCGGCGTCATGTATCCGAAGCTCCACTGCGGGCGGGATGCCATGGTGGGGGCGGCGCTCGTGCTGCAGTCGCTCGCCGAAGAGGGGGTGCCCCTCTCCCGCAAGGCCGCGGCGCTCCCGCGCTATTTCATTGTAAAAGAAAAGGTTGCGTTGAAGGGCGATTTCTCCCTCGTCGAGAAATCGCTCGTGAAGCGCTTCTCGGGCCGGGTGACGGCGATAGATGGTATAAGAATTGATATGGAAAGCGGATGGGTTCATCTGCGCCCGTCAAATACCGAGCCCGTTGTCAGGATCATCGCCGAGGCGCGCACGATCGAAGAGGCGCGGAGCCTCGCGAAGGAAGCGGGAGCGGTTCTCTAGACGGGCGGTCCGGCGGGGCCGGCCGGCGCCGCGCGGGCGTCGTGCGGAATTTCAGGAAGAGGTGTCCGAATGTGCGGAATCATCGGATATATCGGCAAGAGCAATAACGTCGGGGCGATTCTGATCGAGGGCCTCAAGCGGCTCGAGTACCGGGGATACGATTCGGCGGGCATCGCGATCGTCCGCGACGGCTCCCTCGTCTGGGAGAAGACGGCGGGGAAGATCCAGCAGCTCGAGGACAAGCTCAGGGGCGTCGATACGAGCGGCCATGTCGGCATCGCGCATACGAGATGGGCGACGCACGGAGAGCCGAACCGAACGAATGCGCATCCGCATTTCGATTGCGGGAAGCGGATCGCGCTCATTCATAACGGCATCATCGAGAACTATCAGACGCTCAAGAAATCCCTGCAGGCGGAGAATCACGTCTTCACCTCCGAAACGGACACCGAAACGCTCGTTCATCTCATCGAGAAGTACTACGCGGGGAACAATCTCGAGGTCGCGGTCAGAAAGGCGCTTGAGAGGGTCGAGGGCACCTACGGCATCCTCGTCGTGTCGGCGACGGAGCCCGACAAGATGGTCGCCGCGCGCAACGGCTCGCCCATCGTCATGGGAATCGGCGAGGACGAGTACATCGTCGCGAGCGACGTCGCGGCGATCCTGAAGCACACGCGACAGGTCATCTATCTCGAGGATCACGAGATGATCGTCGCCACGCGGGATCAATTCATGACGATGACGATCGAGAACGAATACGTGAGTCACGACGTGCAGGAGGTCGATTGGGACCTCGACATGATCGAGAAGAGCGGGCACCCCCATTTCATGCTGAAGGAGATTTTCGAGCAGCCCGAGACGATCATGAACGCGATGCGCGGCCGTCTCATTCCGGCGACGGGCGACGTGCGTCTCGGCGGGCTCGACATGACCGAGGCGCAGCTGCGCGGCGTGAAGCGGATCCTCCTCATCGGCTGCGGGACGAGCTGGCACGCCGGCCTCATCGGCGAGTACATGATCGAGGAGAAGACGCGCATCCCCGTCGAGGTCGAATACGCGAGCGAGTTCCGCTACCGCAACCCCGTCATCGAGGAGGGGACGGTCGTTTTCGCCATCAGCCAGTCGGGGGAAACGGTGGACACGCTCGCCGCGCTGCGGGAGGCCGAGAAGCGAGGGGCGCGCTGCATGGGGATCTGCAACGTCGTCGGCAGCACGATCGCACGCGAATCGCACGCGGGCGTCTACATCCACGCGGGCCCCGAGATCGGCGTCGCCTCGACGAAGGCGTTCACCTCGCAGATCACCGTGCTGTCGCTGCTGGCGCTCGTGTTCGGGCGGCTCAGGACGATCTCGTCGTCCGAGGGGCAGAAGATCATCCAGGCGCTCATGCAGGTGCCCGGGCAGGTCGCGGAGATCCTCACGATCAACGAAACGATCCGTCAGATCGCCGAGGAGTATTATCACCATAACAACTTTCTCTATCTCGGACGCGGGGCGAATTACCCGGTCGCCCTCGAGGGAGCGCTGAAGCTCAAGGAGATATCCTACCTCCATGCGGAAGGGTATCCCGCCGCCGAGATGAAGCACGGGCCGATTGCGCTCATCGACGAGAACATGCCGGTCGTTTTCATTTGCCCGCGCGACAACGCGTACCAGAAAATCGTCGGCAATATCGCCGAGGTGAAGGCGCGGAAGGGGAAGATCATCGCGATCACGAACGAGGGGAATGACGAGGTCGTCGAGATGGCGGATCACGTCATCTATATCCCGCGGACACTCGATTTTCTCTATCCCATACTCGCCGTCATTCCCCTGCAGCTGCTCGCGTATCACATCGCCGTGCTCCGGGGCTGCAACGTCGACCAGCCGCGGAACCTCGCGAAGAGCGTTACGGTCGAGTAAGGTCGGATGCGCCGCGGCGCGGCCGCGGCTCGCAAAGGAGGCGCAGTGAAAAAACCGGTGCATACGGCCGCGGCGCCGGCCGCGATCGGGCCGTACAGCCAGGCGATTCGAGCGGGGGACTTCATCTTCGTCTCGGGGCAGCTCGGGAACGATCCCGCGACGAAGCAGTTGGTCGAGGGAGGGAACGCGGCGCAGGCGGAGCGGGCACTGCGGAATATCGCCGCCATTCTCGAAGCGGCGGGCGGAACGATGGAGCAGGTCGTCAAGACGACCGTTCTCCTGCAGTCGATGGACGATTTCTCCCGGCTCAACGAGGTATACGCGCGCTATTTCTCCGCGGAGCCTCCGGCGCGCGCCGCCTACCAGGTGGCGAAACTGCCGCTCGGCGCGCTCGTCTAGATCGAGGCGATCGCGCATCTGGGCGAATGAACGCCTTTACACGACTTTCCGGCCTCATTATCATGGATCGAGCGGGAGCGGATGGGTTCTGGTGGACCTCGAGGACTTCAAATCCTTCTGCCGGGTGCTAAAACCATCCGGGGTGGGTTCGATTCCCACACGTTCCCGCCATGTTCGATTCGCCGCGGCGAAAGGGAACCTTCGTATGGCCGCTCGTAACCGCAGCACCGATTCGCGAGTCGCGCTGCTCGCGGCCGTGTGCGCGCTCGCCTGTCTCCCCGCGCCGCTGTCGGGGGGGGCGGCGGCGCCGCCGGACACGACCGGCGTCGCGCCGCGCGACACGACCCGCGCATCGGCGCCGGATACGAGCGTGGCGG
>JBFYZJ010000313.1:0-12216 GCA_041309565.1 Candidatus Krumholzibacteriota bacterium | reverse complement strand
CCGCCACGGTCGTATGGACGTTGCTTCCCGAGATCGCCCAGCCCGAGGCGGCGCCGGCCGGCGCGGCGAGCGCCGAATCGGCGAGCCCCGCCTTGTACGCCCACGGCACCGAGGTGATCCGCATCCGCGGCCGCATCTCGGCGTCCCCGTCGACCTTCACGCCGAGGTAGCGATCGTAGCCGTACGAGAAGAGATTCTCGGGGAGCGTCGTGATGCTGCCGAGTATGACGTTGAAAAGGCCGTCCTCGAGAACGACCCCGGCATGCACCTCGGTCCAGAATGCTCCGCCCGCGATGTCCTCGGGCTCGGCATAGATGCCGAAGGTGAGCGTGTGCGTGCCGCTGATGACGACGCCGGATCCGTCCGTGACGACACCCTGATAGTTGATGAGACGCGGAATCATGCAGCTCCCGTCGGCGCACAGCGCAGCCGCGAGCAGAACGGCGGCGAGCAGCGCGGCGGCGGCAGGGGCAACCATTCGCCGGACCAACATACCGAACCTCCCATCGGCTTGAGCGACCTAACTAATTATTATTGCATATTATAACACAGATCGGGGGGCGCTGTCGCGGGCGATTTTCCCGGGCGTTTCAGCCGTCGAGCTCGGCCTTCAGCCGCTGCCTGATCTCGCGCATCCTCGCCGCGTCGGAGAGCTTCTTCCCGTCGGCCGTCTTCACGTAGAACGAATCGGCCGCCGTCTCCCCGCGCGTCGAGATCTGCGCGCTCTGGATGTCGAGCCCCTCTTCGGACAGGACGCGGGTCACGCGGTAGAGGAGCCCGGGGCGATCGCTCGCGGAGAGATCGAGGATCGTGCTCTCCCGCGAGAGCTCGTTCTCGAACTCGACGATCGTCGGGACGCGCCCTCCCTTCGCCGTCCGCCATTTCCAGCGCTCGAGGTGCGCGGCGTACGCCCGCTCGAGATCGATCTCGCCCCCGAGCACTGCGGCGAAATCGCGTTCGAGTTTCCGCGCCGCGTCGGGCGGAATCGACAGGCGGCCGTCGACGCCCGTGCAGTGGAACAGGTCGATCACGACGCCGTCCGCGCGGGTGAAGGCGAACGCGCCGAGAATGTTGAGATCGTTGATCGTGATGACGCCGCAGAGCTGCGAGAGCCGGAAGGGACGGTCGCGCGTGCACATCGTGAGCTCGATCGAATGCGGGAGCTTGCGGGCCGCGACGATCACGTTGCGCGAGCGCAGACGAGCGACCATCGCGAGGTGCGCCTTCGCCCGGGCCGGCGTGACGACCATCGCGTAGCGGTCGGGAAGATTGGCGAGGTGCACTTCCATCGCGGCGCGCTCCTCGTCGGACGAGCAGAGCGCGACCATCCGCGCCTGCCGCTTCTCGATCGTCTTCTTGAAAAACGCTCCGGACTCCGATTTGTCCGCGAGCATCCGCGACGCCTTGAAATAGAGGTCCTCGAGGAGGTTCTCCTTCCAGCCCGTCCAGACGCTCGGCCCGGTCGCCTTGAGATCGGCGCACGTGAGGAGATAGAGCAGCTTGAGATTCACGTGGCTCTTCACGCTCTTCACGAACTGGAGCCCCGTATCCCGGTCCTCCATGTCGCGCCGCTGGCTGAAGTGAGAGAGGAGCAGATGATTCCGCACGAGGAAGGCGACGAGCGCGCGCGAGCGCGGCGGGATCGGGAAGGCGCGCAGGAGCGATTCGGCCATGCGGGCCCCCGAGCGGGCGTGGCCGCGGGCGGAGGGCTTCCCGATGTCGTGGAGCAGCGTGGCGAGCAGCAGCTCGGTGCGCTCCGCCACCTCGTCGTAGATGCGCGGGAGCAGCCCCCCCTCGCAGCACTCGAGATCGTCCAGGTTCGCGATCGCCTGCAGGGTGTGCTCGTCGGCGGTGTACTGGTGGTAGAGATCGTATTTCTTGAGGCAGGTGAGCTTTTCGAACGGCGGAAAGAGATATCGCAGCGCGCCGAGCTCGTGCATGCTCCGGATCACCGGCGCCTTCTTCCCCGGGAGCTCCAGGAGCTCGATGAACGAGCGGCGCATCCGCTCGACGGCGCCCCGCCCGAGCTTCGCCCCCCGGAACACGCCCCTGATGCGGCGCTCCGTCCGCGGGGAGAAGCGCTTCCCCGCGCGGATCTGCTCCTTGAAGGGATAGAGCGGGTCGTCGCGCAGCCGCGCGCGGTTGAGGCGCAGGTCGAGCTGGCCGAGCCCCTTCGTTCCCACCCGCCGGTAGAGCGAGCCGTCGATGATGCGGAGATTTCCGCCGCCGGTCGTCTCCTCGAGAAAGCGCTCGAGGAGGCTGAAGACGGCGCGCGTCATCGAGTAGTAGTCGCGCATGAAGCGCTCGACGGCGAGGAGCCCGGCGCCGTCGGCGTACCCGAGATTCTTCGCGGCCGTGCGCTGGAGGTCGAGGGTGAGCACGTTCCAGTTGGACCCCATGAGGAAATGCAGCTCATGGCGCGTCCGCAGGATGAAATCGGCGGCGCGCCTGATGTCCTTGATCTCGTGCCGGTCGATGATGGCGAGCCGGTAGAGCCCCTCGAGCGTGCCGTCCCACGGGAGCACCATGCCCACCCACCGGATCATCTGATGGTCGCGCAGGCCCCCGGGGCTCTCCTTGACGTTCGGCTCGATGAGGTGGTAGCTCCATCCGTATTTCTGCCAGCGCCGGCGCGCCTCGTCGAGCTTCGCCTCGAGGAGCTTGCCGCTGTCGCGCCCCCGCACCTCGGCCTTGATCCCCTGCAGCGTCTCCTTCATCGATTCGTCGCCGCAGAGCCAGCGGCCGTCGAGCACGGCGGTCTTGAAGTCGGTGTCCCGCGCGAGCGCCGCACGGAGCTCGCCGACGGTCCGCACGGACGAGCCGAGCTCGAGCCCCGCGTCCCAGAGCATCCGCACGAGATAGCCCGCGAAGGCCGTCCCGGCCGGGCCCGGTTTTTTATCCCAGAGAAAGAGGAGATCGACGTCGCTCTTCGGCGAGAGGTCCCGCCGCCCGATGCCGCCGAGCCCGATCACGGCCGGGGCCCTGCGCAGCCGCGGGCCCATCCATTCCCTGAGCGAGTCGTGGAGGTGCCGGACGACCGTCTCGACGCCCGTCGAGATCGCGCGCGCGGTTTCGACGCCGGAGCCGCCCGAGCGGTGGCGCCGCTCCAGATCCTTCAGCCACGCCTTGTACGCGTCGCGCACCTCGCCCGCGAACGCGGTCATCCAGTCTTCGCCGGCGCCGGCGCGCGGCCGCGGAAGCTGCGAGGGCTTGAGAATCGGAGACGTCATCGCCCACCATTATACATCAAAGTAGATGCAGAATTCGAACGGGTTCGGCCGGATCATCACCGGCACGACCTCGTTCTCGCGCTTGTAATCGATCCAGGTGCGGATCACGTCCTCGGTGAACACGTCCCCCCTGAGGAGGAACTCGTGCCCCGCCCCGAGAGCGGCGAGCGCCGCGGGGAAATCGGCACAGGTCTTCTTCACGTTGGCGAGCTCCGCCGGGGGCATATCGTAGATGTTCTTGTCGAGCGGCTCGCCCGGATGCCGGCGATTCTCGATGCCGTCGAGCCCCGCCATGAGAATCGCCGCGAAGGTGAGGTACGGATTCCCCGTCGCGTCGGGGCATCGGAACTCGATCCGTTTCGCCTCGACCTTCCCCGAGCCCACGGGGATCCTGATGGCCGCGCTCCGGTTGCGCTGCGAGTAGGCGAGATTCACCGGCGCCTCGAATCCCGGCACGAGCCGCTTGTACGAGATCGTCGACGGATTCGTGATGCCGAGGAGCGCGTGGGCGTTCGTGATGAGGCCTCCGATGAAGTAGAGCGCCGTCTCGCTCAATCCCCCGTACTCGGGACCGGCGAAGAGGTTCTTGTCCCCCCGCCAGAGAGAGATATGCACGTGCATCCCCGAACCGTTGTCGCCGAATATCGGCTTCGGCATGAAGGTGGCGGTCTTCCCGAACGCGCGCACCGTGTTCTTGACGACGTATTTGAAGATCGACAGCGCGTCGGCCATCCGCACGATCGTGTCGAACCGGAGCCCGATCTCGCTTTGCCCGGTCGCCACCTCGTGGTGCTGCACCTCGCACGCGAGGCCGCACGCCGTGAGGTTCTTCACCATCTCGCTCCGGAGATCCTGGAGCGAATCGGTCGGCGGCACGGGGAAATAGCCTTCCTTGAGCCGCGACTTGTACGCGAGGTTCGGCCCCTCGTCGCGCCCCGAGTTCCAGACGCCCTCGACGGAATCGACCGCGTAGAAGGCGCTGTGTTCGTCCTGCGCGAAGCGCGCGTCGTCGAGGATGAAGAACTCGGCCTCGGGCCCGAGATAGGCGCGATCGGCGAGGCCCGTGCTCGCGAGATGCCGCTCCGCCTTCCGCGCGATGAACCGCGGATCGCGCGCGTACGGTTCCCTGGTGATCGGATCGTGGATGTCCCCGATGATGCTCAGGGTCGGATGGCTGCAGAACGGATCCATGAAGACCGTGGATGCGTCGGGAATGACGAGCATGTCGCTCTCGTTGATGTTCTTCCAGCCGCGGATGCTCGAACCGTCGAAGGGGATGCCTTCGGCAAACGTCTCCTCGGAGAGCCGCGAGGCGGGGATCGTGAAATGCTGCCATCTGCCGGGAAAGTCGATGAACTTGATGTCGACGAACTCGGCGCCCTTCGATTTGGAAAATTCCAGTACCTCACGGGGGGATCCGTTCATGGGGTCTCTCCTAATGGAAATGGTTCGAATGCAGGATCTATCTAAGCGCCTTCGGTATTATTCCTACCCGCACCGGGCCGGTCGCGTCAACAAGATTCTCGGCTCACCGCGTCTCGCGCCACTGCCACGGCGCCATATTGATGTAGCGGATCCGCGGCGGCGTCTCGCTGAAATCGACGAGCGAGGCGGATGCGTTCGCGACGGCGAGCCGGTGGATCGAATCGAGGTCCATGCCGAGGTAGTGCGCGAGCACCGGCTTGATGACGTCGCTGTGGGAGACGGCCGCGGCCCGGCCCGGCCCCGCCTCCCTCCGGATGTGCTCCACCGCCTCGAGGGCGCGGCGCTGGATGTCGGCCATCCCCTCGCCGTTCGAGAAGCGGGCGCGCGTCGGCTTGTCGAAGTAGAGCTTGAAGTTCTCGTCATGGGCGAGCTCGTGATAGGTCTTCCCGATCCACGGCTCGAACGGCGACTCGTTGAGGCGCGGCTCCTCGCGGAGCTCGGCGCCCCATTCGCCGGCGAGAATGCACGCGCTCTCGAAGGCGCGGGCGACCGTGCTCGTGAAGACGATCGAGATGCCTTTCGGCTTGAGCGCGCGGCCGAGCTCGGCGACCATCTCCCGGCCGTGCTCGTTGAGCGGGATGGGGCCGGTCCCCATGATTTTATGATCTCTGTTCCAGTCGGTCTGGCCGTGGCGGAGCAGATAGAGATGCATCGGGGCCTTTCCTGTCCGCGGCGCGCATGGCGCGCGGCGCTCGCGGTTAGAACGAGTGCTCGTAGCCGAGTTTCGGCAGCGCCCGCCGCTTTCCGTCCCGGCCGACGAGTGTGATGCCTTCGACGGCGGGAACCGCCGCGCCGATCACCGTCGCGAACCCCGGCGCCGCAATCGACATCATGCCTCCCGCCGACGCGGGGGCGCTCAGCCGTCCGGCCGCTTCGGGGGATACCGCGGCGAGCAGCACGTACTCCTCGCCGCTCGCGAGAGCGAAATCGACGAGCGCCTCTCCCTCGAGGCCGACGAGATCGCCGATAGCGGGCGGAACCGGAAGCGCGTCCTCACGGATCACGGCGCCGACGCCGCTCTCCTCGCAGAGGGTTCGCAGGTCCTTGGCGAGCCCGTCGGATACGTCGATCATCGCCGTGACCAGCGGGGGATCGGCGTCGAGCAGGGACGGATCGAGCGGGCCGGCGACCGGCACGAGATGCCGTTGAATGCAGCGCGCGGCGTCCGGCGTGTCGGGGATCGGCCGTTCGAGCGAGCGCGTGAGAAGGCTCAGCCCCGCCCGCGAGAGAGCGATCTCCCCGAAGAGCACGAGCGCGTCCCCTTCGCGGGCGCCCGAGCGGAGGACTGACCGGCCGCGCGGCGCCTCGCCGACGATCGCGACGTTGAAGCAGAATCCGTGCGGGCTCGAAACGGTGTCCCCGCCGACGAGCTTGATATCGTAGCGCGCGCAGGCCCTCCGCAGCCCATCGATGATCGAGTCGACGTCGTTGGAGCGGCAGCCCGGCGGGAGCGCCGCGGTGAACACGATCGATAGCGGCGAACCGCCCATGGCGAATATGTCGGAGACGTTCGAGGCGACGAGCTTCTGCACGGCCTGGCTCAGCGTGCAGAACCGCCGGTCGAAATGCACGGCCTCGACGGCGGCGTCCGCCGCGAAGAGCATCTCCCCGCGCGGGGGAGGAAGCACCGCGGCGTCGTCCCCGATGCCGCAATCGGGAAACGCGGCGCGGAGGCGATCGATGACTTCGAGCTCTTTCATGGTTTCGCGAGCTCCGGGGCTCATTCCAATTCTTTGAGGGCCGCGCTCAGCGCCCGCATGCAGTCTCCCGCGATCATTCCGCGCTCGCCGGTGTCGAGCGCCGCGATCTCGGCGGCGCGCGAGTGCAGATACACGCCGAGCCGAGCCGCGCGCGCGGCGCCGGCCCCCTGCGCGAGGAATCCGGCGATGGCGCCGCTCAGCACGTCGCCGCTTCCCGCGGTCGCCTGCCCCGGATGGCCGTGCACGCAGACGCCGGCGCTCCCGTCGGGATTGACGGCGACGGTCGGGGCTCCCTTGTGCACGACGGTGACGCCGGTGTCGCGCACGAGCTCGCGGAGCCATTCGATGCGCGGCACGGGAAGCTCCGGGGCGCTCTCCCCCACGAGCCGTTTCAGCTCCCCGTCGTGCGGCGAGATGACGATCTCTTTGACCTTCGAGGCGCGGACGATATCGGCGAAGCGCGCCTCGAGCGCGTTGATGCCGTCGGCGTCGATGAGCATGGGCTTCGGGCAGCGGTCGAGCATCGAACGCACGACCTTCGTCGTCTCGGGCTCGGTCGTGAGCCCCGGCCCGATCGCGAGCGCGTCGTACCGGATGTCGTCGAGGAGCTTGAGCGCGCCCCCCGCCGCGAGGGAACCGGCGGCGGTCTCCGGAAGCGCGACGAATATCACCTCGGGCGCGGCGCCCTGAACGACGGTGCGGATCGACTCCGGCCCCGCGCAATACACGATCCCGCAGCCCGTCCGCAGCGCCGAGACCGCGGTGAGAATCGCGGCGCCCGAATAGCGCCTGCTCCCCGCGACGACGAGGAGCGAGCCGCAGGCGAATTTGTGCGCCGTCGGCTCGCGCAGGGGGAGATCCTCCACCGCGCGCGCGCGATCGAGCGCCTCGCACGCGATCCCCTGCTCGTCGATCACTTCGGGCGGGACGCCGATGTCGCCGACGACGAGATCCCCCGCGCAGCCCTTGCCCGGATAGAAGAGGCAGCCGATCTTGGGGAGCCCCATCGTTACCGTCATGTCGGCGGCGACCGCGGTCCCCATGATCTCTCCCGTGTCGGCGCTCACCCCCGAGGGGATGTCCACGGAGAGGATCGGAAGGTCGCTCGCGTTGACGATATCGATCACGGCGGCGTAATCCTCCCCGACCGCCTTGTTGAGGCCGGTCCCGAGGAGCGCGTCCACGATGAGATCCGAATCCTCGAGCGCCTTGCGCGCGAGCTCCTCCCAGCCGGCGAGATGGAGGAACACCTCGACGATCTTCGCGCCGCCGAGGGAGGCGAGGCGCGCGTGGTTCTTCGCCGCGTCCGGCGAGAGCTCCTCGGGCGGACGCAGGTAATGGAGAATCACGCGCGCGCCGCGCTCGGCGAGGAGCCGCGCGACGACGAGCCCGTCCCCCGCGTTGTTCCCGCGCCCGAGGAATATCGACACGCACACGGATTCGAGCGCGGGGAACGTCGATTCGATCTGCTCGAACACGCGCTGCCCCGCCCGCTCCATGAGGGCCACGCCGGTGACGAAGCGGCTGATCGTCGCCTCGTCGATCCGGCGCATCTCGGCGCCGGTCACGATCTTCATGCGAACGTTCCTTTCATCGCGCGCTCCCCGCGGCGGGAGCTTCCTTCCGGTTGAGGTCGTCGACGATTTTCAGGAGCGCGTACGCGTCCGATATCTCGAAATCGGCGCCCGACTCCTTCGTGCCGAACGTGTCCCCGTACCGCGCGAAGACCGTCCTGATGCCGACTTCCGCCGCGCCGACGATGTCGCGCTCGGGCCAATCGCCGACCATGAGCGCTTCCTCCGCCCGGATTCCCATCTTCTCGAGAACCATCCTGAAGGGCGCCGGGCTCGGCTTGTACTCTCCCGTGTCCTCGTAGGTGATCACCATGTCGAACATATGGTGGAGTTGGAGGTAGCAGAGCCTGAGCCACGCCTCCTGCCGGGGCGCGTCCGAAATGACGGCGAGCTTGAGCCCCTTGCCGAGGAGCTGAATGAGCGCCACGCGCACGTGCGGGTACAGCACGAGCGCCGCCTCGCGCGCGCGCCGGTAGCCGACGATGCCGGCGGCGAGGATCTTGTAGTCGACCTCGCCGTTGAGATTGACGAGAAGCTTGTTGAACACCTTCTGGTACTCGATCCCCTCGTCCTTGTAGATCCTGTGTATCTCCTCGCGGATGCGGTCGGGCGGAACGAGAAGGCCCGCGTCGATCATCGCCTGAATGGCGGCCTCGATCGACACCTCCTTCATGCGGAGGAAATCGGTGAGCGTGTTGTCGAGATCGAAGATGACGAGCTTGATCATCGGGCGCCTTTCTCCTTGTCCGCGGCGCGGAGCGCCGATATACTGGAGCGATGCAGGATCAACGCGACGACAACGGCAAAAATCCCGAAGCCCCCGAGCCGGAAGGGCCCGCGCCGGGCCCGGGCGTCCCGCCGCTCGATTCCGGCGGCGCGTTCGGCATATTCGGCAGGATCAACAACTATCTCCTGCTCGTGTACGCGCTCGCCTGTCTCCTCATGAACTATTCGCTCGCGGGGCTTCTCTATTTCAACGGCCAGGTCGTTCTCTCGCTCGCGCTGCCGGGGATCTTCTCGATCCTCGTCCCCTTCTATTTTCTCTCGCGGCGGTCGCTGCTCGGATTCGCGCGGGAGTTCTCGTTCGCCCGCCCGAGCCTCGCGACCTCGGGTCTCGTCGTCGTCATCGCGGCCGCGGCGATCCTTCCCGTCGAAGCCTTCTCGAGCATATTCGAGCGAATGTGGCCGCCGGATGCCGATTATACCAGCTTCATCCTCTCAATCAAGCCCAAAGGGCCCGGCGCGTTCGTCCTCGTCGGGCTCGGCATCGTGCTCGTCGCGGCGGTCACCGAGGAGCTCCTGTTCCGCGGCTTCGTCCAGCGGATCTTCCAGCGCAACATGAGCGGCCCGGTCGCCGTCGCGCTCGCGGGGATTCTCTTCTCGCTGAGCCACTTCAATCCCCCGGTGATTCCGGGAGTCTCGGCGCTCGGCATCCTCTTCGGCTATCTCTTCTACCGGACGGGCAATCTCTGGTACCCGATCGCGGCGCACGGGATCTACAATCTCGTGATGCTCGCGAGGCTCTACGGAACGACCGAGGAGGAGATCGTCGCGGCGCGTGTCGTCGCGCCCGATTGGCGGCTGACGCTCGTCTCGTTCGCCGTGCTCGTGCCGGCGCTCTGGCTCCTGCACCGCCGGCACCGGCCGCCGTGGCAATAAAAAAGGGGCCCGGAGGCCCCTTTTTTCCCCAAAATATCCCGGCTCGCTACTTGCTCGAGAATGAAAGCTCCTTGCCGATGCTGATTTCCCCGTTGTCGATTCGAATGTTGAATCCGCACTCCGGATTATTGCACACCCACGCCTTGTAGCGGATGGGCGCGCCGTCTCTCCCGTAATCCGAGAGGGGGAGAAGAATCCCTTTGTTGCACTTCAGACAGCCCGTGAATTGTTCCGACATATGCCCCCGCGGTTCCTCCCCTGCGAACCGGCTGTTTCACCTCCGTCTCCACAGAATCCCGACCGAAACCACTGTTCGCGTTTTGAAGCTTCCACATATTCCGCGTTATCTGGTATGCTGTCAAGCAGAAAAAGGGGTGTCGCCATGCCGAAAACCTCGCGTTCCTTCCTCCTCGACCGAATGCTCGGAAAGCTGTGCGTCAAGCTGCGGATGCTCGGCATGGACGCGAAGCTCAACCCCGAGGGGGAGACGGGGCGATTCCTGGTGAACGCGATGAAGGAAGGGAGAACGGCGGTCACGCGGGCGAGATCCATGGGAGACCGCCCCGGCACGCGGCCCGTGATCCTCTCCGCCGCCGGCACGGTCGAGCAGATCGTCGAGCTCTTCGCCGCGCTCGGCGAGGTTCCGCGGTTCGAGCCCTTCACGCGATGCCTCGAGTGCAACGAGCGGCTCGTCGAGGCGCCGGAGGAATCGGTCAAAGGGCGCGTGCCGCCGGCCGTCGAGCGGGAGTTCCGCCGTTTTCACCGCTGCCCCTCGTGTGGACGGATCTACTGGGAGGGGAGCCATTTTCAGGCGATGACGAACGAAGTGAAGACGATCGAGACCAGACTCGGGAGGAATTGATGGAACGAGAACGCTGGGGAACGAAGATCGGCCTGATTCTCGCGCTCGCGGGGAACGCCGTGGGGCTCGGCAACTTCCTGCGCTTCCCCGTGCAGGCGGCCGGGAACGGCGGCGGCGCTTTCATGATCCCCTACTTCATCGCGCTCTTCCTCGTCGGCATCCCGCTCATGTGGACGGAGCTCGCGATGGGGCGCTTCGGCGGTAATCAGGGGCACGGCACGATGCCGGGGATATTCCAGCTCCTCTGGCGCCGCCCCGCGGCGAAGTACTTCGGCGTCATCGGCCTCCTGCTCCCCGTCACGATCTTCATCTACTACGTCGTCGTCGAGTCGTGGACGCTCGGATTCTCCTTCTTCTCCCTCGCCGGCAAGTACAACGGCGCGACGACGCAGGAAGCGATGGGGAGCTTCCTGCACGGCTATCAGGGAATCGAGAGCAACAGCTACTTCAGCGGCATCTACTGGGCCTACTTCTTCTTCGTCGCGACGGCGGCGATCAACTACGTCGTGCTCCGGCGCGGCATCAGGGGGGGCGTCGAGAAGCTCGCCAACATCGGCATGCCGCTCCTCATCGTCATGGCGATCATCCTCGTCGTGCGGGTGCTGACCCTCGGCACGCCGGATCCCTCGAAGCCGGACCAGAGCGTCCTGAACGGCCTCGGCTTCATCTGGAATCCCGATTTCGGCATGCTGAGGGAACCGAAGGTCTGGCTCGCCGCGGCGGGGCAGATATTCTTCACCTTGAGCGTCGGCTTCGGCGCCATCCAGGCGTACGCGAGCTACCTCAAGAAAGACGACGACGTGGCGCTCTCGGGCGTCGCGACGGCGAGCACGAACGAGTTCTGCGAGGTCATCTGCGGCGGCACGATCGCGATCCCGATCGCGTGCGCGTTCTTCGGCGTCGCGGCGACGACCGCGATCGCGCAGGGGGGCGCGTTCAACCTCGCGTTCCAGTCCATGCCGATCGTCTTCCAGCATCTCCCGCTCGGGAACATATTCGGATTCATGTGGTTCTTCCTCCTCTTCATCGCCGGCGTCACCTCCTCGGTCGCCCTGACGCTTCCCGCCGTCACCTTCTTCATGGACGAGCTCGGAGGGAGCAGGAAGAAAGCGGTGAACGTGATCTCGCTGTTCACCTTCGCCGCGGCGAACCTCGTCATGTTCTTCCTCGTTCACGGATTCCTCGACGAGCTCGACTTCTGGGCGGGCACCTTCGGCGTCGTGCTGCTGGCGTTCATCGAGATCGTGGTCTTTTTCTGGGTGTTCGGGAAGGGCAAGGCGTGGGAGGAGATCACGAGAGGCGCCGAGATCAAGGTGCCGTCCGTGTACCGTTACATCATGAAATACGTCACGCCGCTCTTCCTGATCGCCATTCTCGTCACGTGGGCCAAGTCCGATCTCGTCAGGATTCTGCGGATGGAGGCGGTGGCGCCGGCGGATCGTCCCTACATCTGGGGAGCCCGGCTTCTCATGATCGCGACCGTCGCGGGCTTCGCGATCTTCGTCGCGATCGCCTCTCGCAGGGGAAGCTTCTCGAAGGAAAGGAGCGTCGTATGACGACGGGGGGCTATATCTTCCTCGCCATCGGGTGGGGCATCGTGCTCACGCTCGTGACCTTCTCGCTGGCGAGGATGCTGCGCCGCAAGAAGGGCTGAACGTCCCGGCCCGCCGCGCGGGCTGTCGACCGGCCCCGGCCGGGCGCGGCCG
>JBFYZJ010000312.1:0-4730 GCA_041309565.1 Candidatus Krumholzibacteriota bacterium | reverse complement strand
CGGCATTCTCGATTCCATCGAGGCGGGAAACTCGCTCTGGAATCTCGACGGATTCGTCATCTCGGGGGCGCGCTCGTTCGTCGGCGTCTCGAGCTTCTACTCGGGGAGGGGGGACAATCTGCTGCGCACCGCGGGCATGAAGCACGTCTATCCGATGTGGTTTTCGCCGACGCTCGCGTGCCGCCTCTGGTACGACATCGAGCAGGACTGGGATTACGCGTACCTCGAGGGGAGCGTCGACGGGGGTGCGACGTGGCGCACGATTCCCGGCGACCGGACGACCGATTCGAATCCGAACGGGAACAACCGCGGTAACGGCATCACCGGCAGCTCCGGCGGGTGGGTCTCGGCGACGTTCGACATGCGGAGCCTCATGATATGCGAGACGGGGGGACTGCTCCTGCGGTTTCTCTACTCGACCGACGCCTCGGTGAACAAGGAAGGGATCTATGTCGACGCCGTGAACCCGGCGATCGCGGTCGAACGCGAATCGACGATCGCCTCGAACCTCGCGACGACCTGGTATCACCGCTGGCCGGAAGAAACGGGAAGCTTCATCTACCACGTACGCGCCTTCGACGCCGAGGGGCACGCGAGCAGGATGAGCAATCTCGCCGTCGTCGCGGTGAACGATCTCACGGGCGCGGAGACTCCGCCGCTTTCGTCCGGGCTCGAGCAGAACTATCCGAACCCGTTCAATCCGGCGACGACGCTCCGGTTCACCGTCGGACCGCTCGAGGCTCCGGGGGCGGGGACGGCGGCGACGAGCCTGCGGCTGTACGACGCGGCGGGGCGGACGGTCGCGGTGCTTCGGGAGGGCTCCCTCGCCGCGGGCATGTATTCGGTCGATTGGGACGGACGCGGCGCGGGGGGAAAGCCCGTCGCGAGCGGCATCTACTTCGCCGAGCTGCGGATCGGCCCGCGGACGTACGTGCGAAAACTGGTGCTTTTGAAGTGACGCCGGCCCGGATGCGGAGTATCATGCGGTCCGGGCGGCGGCCGGGCCGCGGGGCGCGCCGCGTTCCCGCCGGGCGTCGCGCGGAGGAAGCAATGACGGTGGCGACGATGGAGGAACGGACGCAGAAGACCGCAACGCGCGTCATCAGCGTGATCGTTCCGGTGTTCAACGAAGCCGATACGATACGCGAACTCCTCAAGAGCCTGCGCGCGGCTCCATTCCGCAAGGAGATCATCGTCGTCGACGACCGGTCGACCGACGGCACGGGGGAAATGCTCGAAGGAGAGCGGGACATCGTGCTGGCGCGGCACGACCGGAACCGGGGCAAGGGCGCCGCGATTCGGACGGGGCTGGCGCGGGCGACGGGGGACATCATCATCATCCAGGACGCCGACCTCGAGTACGACCCGAACGAGATACCGAAGGTGGTCGCTCCCATCGTCGAGGGCGCCGCAGACATATCCTACGGGAGCCGTTTCACGCGCGGGCTGCCGAAGGATATGCCGTTTCCGAACAAGGTCGCGAACCTGATCCTCGCGTGGGCGGTGCGTGTTCTCTTCCGGTCTCAGCTGACCGACGAGGCGACCTGCTACAAGGCGTTCCGCGCTTCCGTGCTGAAGGCGATCCCGCTGCGCTGCGAGCGGTTCGAATTCTGCCCCGAGATCACGGCGAAAGCGCTCCGCGCGGGGCACCGGATCGTCGAGACGGAGCTCGTCAACTACCGGCCGCGGACGAAGCGGGCGGGGAAAAAGATCCGCTGGACGGACGGGCTCGAGGCGATTCTGACGCTCATCCGCTACCGTTTCACCGGATGAGGCGCGCCCGGATGATGAGACGGGGCGTCGCGATCGCCGCGCTCCCCCGGTCGACGCACCTCAACGACGGTCGCCTGGACCGCTGAAGGGAACGATGGCCTCTCTCACCAAACGGACCATGATCCTCATCGTGTGCCGCTCGCTGAACTTCGGCGTTCAGCTCCTGTCGCCCATTTTCCTCACCAGAATCCTCGACATCCGCATGTTCGGGCAGTACCGCGAGTTTATTCTGTACGCGATGATCGGCGCGGTCGTCATCGCCTTTTCGATTCCGAACAACCTCATCTACTTCGTGCCCAAGCGCCCCGAGAAAGAGCGGCAGATCGTTTCGCACTCCGTCCTCTTTCTCCTGCTGACGTCGCTCGCGGGAATGCTCGTGATCTTTCTCGCGCGGGATCTCATCCGGTCGCGGACGAGCTACGACTTCGTCGGCCCCCTCATGCTGTACGTGTTCCTCTTCGTGAACCTCGACGTCTTCGAGAGCTACTGTCTCGGCAAGAGGCGCACGATCGCCGTGCTGTACTATTCGACGATACGCACTGTCGTGCGGATCGCCGCGGTCGTTCTTGTTGCGTATTTCTCGCGCGATATAATGCTCATCCTCAAGGTCATGATCGCCGTCGAGGCCGCGAAGTGCGCGTTCCTCGCGTTTTTCTTCCGGAGGCATTTCACGACGAAGCTCGACACCGCGCTCGTCAAGGAACAGTTGCGGTTCATCGTGCCGCTCGGCTCCGCCGAGGTCATCGGCTACTTCAACTCCGAGCTCGCGAAGCTCGTGATCTCGGTGATGATGGGGGTGGAACGGCTCGCCCTCTACTCGATCGGCAGCTACCAGATACCGGTCATCGGCATCATCAGGTCGAGTGTCATCGACACGCTTTTCCCCGAGATGGCGGTTGCGGGCGCGCGCGAGCGGCTCCATCTCTGGCAGCGCGCGAACGTGGTGTTCTGTTTCATGGTCTTTCCGGTCTTCGTCGTGTTCATGTACCACGCGAGAACCTTCATCGGAACGCTTTTCCCGGATCGGTATATCTCGGCGGTGCCCCTGTTTCGGATTTACCTCGCCATCATGCTGCTCCAGTGTTTCGAAATGGGCACTCCGTTGCGGGCCGCCAACCAGAATCGCTCCTTTGTTTTGGGGAGCGCGCTCTCGCTCGCCGTCGACATCGGCTTTCTCCTCGCATTTTTCAAGATCATCGGATTTATCGCCCCGGCGATCGCCATCGTGCTCGGTGAGACGGCGATCGCGTTCTATCTCGGCAGGAAGGTAATGAGGCTCTACGAGGTCGGTATCGGCGGCCTTCTCATGTGGCGGAAGATACTGGCCGTCGCCACGGCCTGCGCCGCAGCGTCTCCGGCGCTGTTCGCCGGCGAGCTGTTCGCGCTGAACGCGGTCGTCGGCGCGGTGATCTTCTCGTGTCTCTATGTCGGCGCGTACCTGTTCGTCGTGAGCCGGTTCCGCATCGAGGAGGTCGAGCTCATCCGGGGGAAGCTCGAGGGGATCGTTCGCCGCGCGGCGCTCCGGGTGCGCTCGTGACGGTTCTGCAGGTGATTCGATATCCGATTCCCCGGCACGCCGCCGCCGCCGCATAGCCGGCGGAGACGGGAACGGATGCGAGCGTCCAGCGGCCCTCCGCCGCGGTCGCCGTATCGACCGCCGCCGGGGGAACCGCGAGCCCATCCCCCCGCGCCTTGAGGAACGCCTCCTTGAGGGTCCAGAGGCGGAACAGCGCTTCGGGCCTCGCGGCCGGTGCCCGCGCATCGAGCGCCGCCCGCTCGGACGGCGAGAGAATCCGTTCCGACACCCGTTCGTCGATCACGCGGAGATCGACAAGCTCGATATCCACGCCGATGTCCCGCTCTCTCGCTACGCCGTACAGGGCCGCCGATCCCGAATGCGACATGCTGAATCCGAGCGCCTGCGCGCCGGGCGCACGGACGAGCGCGGGTTTGCCGGCCTCGTCCTGTTCGAAACACAGCTCGCGCGGCTCCATGCCCGTGTAGCGGGCGAGTATCTCCCGCGCGATGCCGTGCGCCGCGAGGAAATCCCGCCGGTCGCGCTGATGTCTGAACCTCTCCGCCCGCGCCCGCTCGCCGGGAGCGAGGGAACGATCGAGCGCGCGGAGCGCCTCGTCCGAGACGCGCAGGGACGCGAACCACACGTGCAGCTCGCGATCCTCGAGCCGGCACTTCGGCCCGCACACGGCGTCGAATCGCTCCGCATGACGCGCCGGCTCCATGTCAGCTCCCTTCCCGCGATTCGTCGAGCGCCGCGCGCAGCTTCTCGGCGAGGACATGCACGTTCGGCTCGACGAGGATGTCCTTGTGCGTGGCGGGAACCATGATGACCTCTATTCCCTCGGACGTGAGCTTGCCCCAAAACGCCCGGGGATCCCGCTCGATTTCGGCGGTCGCCTGGAAGAAGGTGATGAGCCCCGGGTACACGCGGGGCGCGTATCTGCGCTCCACCGCGCCGTGCATCTCGGGGATATACACGTTGATGTAGAAATTCATCATGAAACGGGGAATCGCGCGCCCGAACGCGAAGCAGACGCGGCTCACCACGCGCGTGAGCGCCATCTCGGTCTTGACGAGACGGTATCCCGCGTTCACGACGAGGTAGCGCAGCTTCTCCCTGAAGCCGCGCTCCGAGAGATTGCGGACATGGAGCATGAATCCTCTCCCGCGCGCGGCCGGCTCCTGGGGCATCCAGTAGCTGTCGAGGACGGCGAGGAGGCCGATCGATTCTCCCCGGGCGCGAAGCTGGTTCGCCATTTCGAGCGCCACGTACGCGCCGAGACACCTGCCGCCGATGTAGTACGGGCCGCGCGGCTGGATCTTCTTGATTTCCGTGATATAGTGCGCCGCCATGTCCTCCACGCGCTCGTGCGGAGCGCCTTTGCCGTCGAGCCCGGCCGACTGGAGCCCGTAGAAGGGCTGATCGGGGCCGAGATGAT
>JBFYZJ010000311.1:0-3428 GCA_041309565.1 Candidatus Krumholzibacteriota bacterium | reverse complement strand
TCGCCAGACGCCGTTCCCCGGGATGACCGCGCGCACCGAGGCCGCACGGGTCTTTTCGTTCAACGCGGAGGAAATGTACGAGACGGTTCCCCGTATGGTCTCCTCCGAGCCGACCGCGGCGATCGTTATGCTCTGCCCGATCCGCACATGGCGGAGATCCTCGACGAATACGTCGCAGTTCGCCCACACCGTCGAGAGATCGGCGACGACGAAGAGGTCGCGGTCCTCGCCGACGAACTCGCCGAGCGTTGCGTGCATCTCGACGACGCGCCCTGCGATCGGCGCCGCGATCTCGTACGACGTGAGGCTCGTGTTGCTCTCGACGATCGCGAGCGTCTCGCCCTCCCGCACCGAGTCCCCGAGCCGCGCGCGGACATCGCGGATCACGCCGGCGTACCGGGGGGTGATGTGGATCCGCCGTTCCTCGTTGTACGCGATCTCTCCGGGCATCTCGATCGTGTGCCCGATCGAGACGCGGCCGATCTCGGCGATGCCGATGCCGGCGATGCGCATCGCCTCCGCCGAGAGGAGCACGACGTCTTCCTCGTCACCGTGGGCGCCGCTCGCCGGGGGTTGCTCGGCGACCTTTCGGTCAGCGCCGTTTCCGCATCCGGCCGCGGCGAGCGCCAGCGCCAAAGCCGCCGCGGCCGCACCTATCGTGATGGTCGTCTTCATCCCGCGATTCCTTTCATCGTTCGGTGAATAGGGGCAGGCGGAAGCCGGCGATCTCGACGAGATCGGCCGCGGCCGTCGCCCGTTCGTATAATGTCTCGATCCTGCGCAGCTGAAGCCGCACGAGTTCGCCGCGCGCCTCGTTCATCTCGAGGAAGCTCACCGCGCCGCTGCCGTAATATGTCCTGACCCGCTCGTACGCCGACCACGCTCGGGGGATGATTTCGCCGTCGAGGGACAGGAGCGTTTCGTCCGCCCCGGCGATGTCGGCGATCGCGGCGCGCAGAGCGGCTTCCCGCAGGGCGAGCGCTTCACGCCGCTCGTATTCCGCGGCCTCCGCGAGGCCTGCTCGCTCCCTGATCGCCGCCCGGTTCCGGTTGAAGAGCGGAAGCGGGAGCGACGCGGAGAGGACGAGGTTCTCGTCGTTCGATTCTCCGTATCGAATGACGCCCGCGCCGATCTCGAGATCCGGGATCCGGGCGGCCCGGGCGACGGCGAGATCCGCGGCGGCAGAGGCCGTCAGCTCCCGGAGACGGAGCGCCGCGGGGTGCTCGCCCATGGAGAGGCGAAGCGAGTCGATCGGCGGCGGAGGGACGCGTTCCGCGAAGGTCTCGGAGACGGCGAGCGATTCGGGCTCGGTCGATCCCCAGAGGATCGCGAGGGCGATCAGCGCCTTTTCGCGGTCCCGCTCGAGCCTCATGCGCTCGACGCGGAGCTCCTCGATCGCGATCTCCGCCTGCGTGAGGTCGCTCTCCCGCGTCGCGCCCGCGCGCACCCTCGCCTCGATCCGGTCGCGCGCTTCGGCCGCGAGATGCATGGACTCGTCGATGAGGACGATCCTCCGTTCGACCGCCACGGCCGCCGCGAAGCGGCGCGTCGTTTCAGCTTCGAGATCGAGCCGTACCGCGTTGTGCGCGAAGCCCGCCGAGCGCGCCTCCGACCGGGCCGCGTCCGCGCGGGCGCGCCGTTTGCCGCCGAGCTCGAAGGTCTGGCTCAGTCCCAGCTCGAGCTCCTCCCGGCCAAGATCCTCGAAACGCCCCTCGAGGGTCGGATTCGGAAACGCCGCCGCCTGCCGGACGGCTTCTGCGGCCGATTCGGCCGTGAGGCGCGCGGCGTTCAGGCCGTGGTTGAACTGCAGCGCCCGGTTGAGCGCCTCGTCGAAGGTGATCGGCTCGGCCGCCGCGCCGGCGCCGAGCAGAAGGAAGATCGCGGCGGATGCGCCGCCGATCCGCAGCAGCGCAGCATTCATCGTGGCTCCTTTCGCTGCGAATGGAACGAGAGGCGATTATTCGGAGTTCGGGAAGGGGATCTCAGATACGGAGAATGGTCGATCTCCCGCTTCGAGGCGGAGGAGGCGCCGCGCTGCAGATGCGGACGGTTCGATCGAGGACGAAAGCCGGCTCCGCGGATTCGTTCGCCGCCACGGGGGCGAGCTTCGGGCCGGGTCGATTCTCCGCCTTTTTCGCGGGCGGCGGGAAGACGGATGCTTCGGAATCAGTGCACCGTTCGTGCCGATGCATGACGGATGAATCGCCGGTCTCGTCCGAATCGCAATTCCCCGGCGCGCAGGAAGAGGCGTGAGGAGCGTGGAACGGCTCGAGGTTTACGTCGCCGTTCCCTTCGCGGCACAGGATTGCGCCGCCGGGAAAAACGGCGCCGGACAGGATGATGGCGATCGAGATCGCCGCCGCGCATATCCTCCGGTACGTCATCATGAGTAAATCTAATATCCAAAAGGGGCGAAGTCAAACAAAGGGGCGCCGGGGAATTTCTTCCCCGGCGCCCTCTTTCTATCGCTCAGCCTCGGTTCGGGGCTGCGACTAGTAGCGGTCTCTGCTTCCGCCGCCGTAGCCGCCCGGGCCTCTCGGCTTGTCCTCGCGGGCCGTCGCCTCGCTGATCTTGAGGGTGCGGCCGTCGATGGTCTTCCCGTTGAGCTCGGCGATCGCCTTATCGGCCTCAGCCACGTTCTCCATCTCGACGAAGCCGAAACCCCTCGAGCGGTCCGTGTACTTGTCCTTGATGACGCTCGCGGAGGTGACGGTGCCGAACGGCGTGAAGATCTTGTTCAACTGTTCGTCATTCGTGTCGAACGACAGGTTGCCGACGTAAATTTTCTTAGCCATTGTTTTCAAATCCTTTCACTAACTGATAACTGACATGGTGAATTGAGCTGCTGTTTCCTGATTCCTCAAATCAAATACGCTTCACCTCTCCCCTATCCGAAAATCCCCTTGTTCATTCCGGATGCCGGTTGACGCGGCTCACCCGGAAGACGTACCACAAGATCTCTGTCGATTGGAATTTGTCCCTGGATTAATAAGGTAGGATTGTACCGTATTGATGGGGGCCTGACATCGAGACGATCTTGGATTCCAGACTGCTGTGTACTATCGAATGCTCCTTCAGTAAACGTATCACTGCCGCAATATATCACGATCCCCTGCATAAAGCGAGCACAATCTCGCTTTTTTGGAAAATAGAGCGCTCTTGACACCGGCCGCCCTTTTCTATATATGGTAGTTTCAAGCTTGGCAGGCGATTAACCCCGGGCGTACCACAGCGAATGGCGCGGGGTTATCGTGTTATATACCCGAATGGGAGCGACCATGGCGGAAAAGCAGGCGACGAGAAAACATTACCCCGAGCTCTCCCCCTTCGGCGAGGCGACGAAGCTCGAGGCCGAGATACTCGCTTTCTGGGAGGCGAACCGCGTCTTCGAGCGGAGCATCGAGGAGCGCCCCGCGTCGAGCCCCTTC
>JBFYZJ010000310.1:0-6363 GCA_041309565.1 Candidatus Krumholzibacteriota bacterium | reverse complement strand
GAACCTTTCCGGGAGGTACCGGCTCATTGTATTGCTACTCGATATATAGAGCATCTATATAATAATGCACGCCGCTGTCCGTGTCAAGAGTCCTTGCATGGAGCAGATTTGTGAGGGGAGGTAATTCGCCGAACTACTCTCCGAGCACCGAGAACCGTCCGATCTTCTCCGCCGATTGGTGTGTTTTGCGGTCGGTTACCTTCACCAACAGCTCGAATGCTCCTTCCCAAAGGTTGTCCGTTTCGATCTGGAGACGCTGCGTCTGCCGCGGTCCTATGCCACCCGACTCGAAGGATGATGTTACGACGTTCCCGCCGTGGCTCTTTCCGCCCTGACCGCTTTTTCGGGGAATGATCGTATACTCCACGCGATACAATGAGCGTCCATTGCGGTCGGTGCTGAGGCCGTATATCTCGAAGTACAGCGTGAGAGGAAACGGGATCTTGTATGCATGGATCGGGTGCGGCACGATCTCGAGACCATCCCGCACAAATGCGTTCGGCCGGGTGGCTTCTCGAATGCTGCTCGCGAAGCGGATGTCGCTTATATCCGGTGTGCCGCCGAGACCGGAAACGGAAATGTCCGTACTGAGAACCGCCCTGCGCCGAGAATGGCTGTCGCGGGCTGCGATGGCGAGAGAATAGAAACCGGGTTTGAGCGCAAGAGCGATGCGCGCCGGCACGAGGTGAGACCGCTCGGCAGTCGAGGTCTGCACAGCGACTCGAACGGTGTCGATAGCCCTCGCCACGGGATTCAGCGATCGGTCGCGCGCGAGGACGCTGATCTCCACTTCTCCGGAGAGGATTCCGTTCGTTTCGACGAGACCGATCTCCTTCATGGGGATCTCGAAGCATACGTCGGTCATGAGCGAATCCATCGATGTTCGACACGTCACAATGTCGAAATAGAGCGTCAGCGCGTCCTCGAGGTCACATGAATAGACCGATTGGCGCGTATCTCGCCAGGTGAAAAAGTTATTGAGCAGCTTGAGAAATTTCTCGCGCTCAATAGCCCCGATGAGATTCTGCGCTTGGGCTTCCCATCTCGCGATGTCCACATCGGCCGTATAGTCGATATTGTCCGGTTCCAAGGGGCCAGGCCTGCTCGCTGCCTTCACCGCGTTCATGGCGAACGTGTATTGGTCGCTATGATTGAGATCCTCAAAATTCACGACCATGGCGAGTTTTTCGTAATACCAGATTTCGCCGGGTGGATAGGCCCCGCTGAAGGTGACTTCCCCCTGGAATTCTTGCCGATAGTCGGGCAATCCGAATCGGATGAGCGTTTCGCCTCGGGCATCCCACCCCGGAGCTTCTCGCTTGGGGAACATGGTTCTCGCGAGCTCGACGCGCTGATCATGCTCGATGCGCCGTTCGTTCTTCGCGGTTCCGGGCGTCGGATCGAGGCCGATCCAAAAACGCTCGATCCAGGCTCGCCTCTCCTTCGGTGTTCGCCGCGAAAGGTACATCCGTCGCTCGAGATCCGACATGGCATAGCGGAGGCTGTACCATTCGAGCTGCTCTTCCGTTCTGAGCCGCAGCACGAGGCTCGCCTCATCTTCATCGGGCGTGGAGCCCATGATGCCGGAGCCGTTCGGAACGAGGGTAAGCGCGACGAAGCACAGAAGGAGAATTCCTCGCATGTTCTGTCGCTCCCTTCTCGTTAGAAAATGAATGTGGTGGGTAATGGAAAAATAGCGTTTCGGACGCGCAGCATCAAGAAGTTTCATGGTCCAAGCGGATCGCCTTCGAGGCGTCGATTCTTGATACGGCGCTGACGAGCCTTCGTCATCGATTCATGGAACAAACATTTCATCCGCGACGTAGAATACGTTGGGCTGCGGTTTCAATGAACGAAAGGGTATCCTGTGGAAGTAACGGGAGGCATCGCGCGTCCGTCCAATCGGGCTGCGCGAATTGCGCGAAATAGGTTCGGCCACGTGCGCGCGGCCTGGAGGATCTGTTTCTACGTCGCACTCGTTATCGGGCTGCACAAAGCTTTTTCGTTCGTCGCCGGCGCCCGCTTGTCCCTTCAGGGCGAGAATTTCGGCGCTTTCTCGCTCCTGCTGAATCGATTCTCGAGCAAAAGCATCCAAATGCTCTGCGTTCTGATTCCCGCCCTCGTGCTTCTCAGATGGCTCGACCGAAGACCGGTCGCTCTTTTGGGGCTCGGACGGTACCGGGGAGCGTTCCGGGAACTGTCCTTGGGCATGTTGTTGGGATGCGCGATCACAGGTCTCTACGCGTTTGTTCTATGGGTCAGCGGTTCCGCTTCCTTCACGTTTAACGGGCTCACAGCCGGTATGGCTCTGTATCTGGCGGCATGCCTCGCCGTGTTCGTGGTATCCGCCCTGTATGAAGAAGTTCTGTTCCGCGGGTATATATTCCAGGCGCTGATCGAGGGCACGAACTTTTACGCGGCGCTGATCGTGTTCGCACTGCTCTTCGGATCGGCGCACCTGCAGAACGAGAGCATATCGCCGCTGTCGATCGCGGCAACGGTCGTCGCCGGGGTGTTTACCGGATTGCTGTACTATCGAACAAGGGCCTTGTGGATGCCTATCGGCGCGCACTTTGTGTGGAACTGGATGCTGGGACCGGTCTTCGGCATGGGCACGAGCCCGTTCTTGAAGCAGACCTTGTTCACCTATGCATCCCTCCGGGCGGGTCCGGGCGGGCCGGAAGCAATCGGCGACGGCCTTCTCGCGCTCATTGTTGTCATATTCACGGCGTACCTCTGGAAAGCCCGATGGCTCCATGCGTCGGAGTACAACGAGAGGCTGTGGTTGCCGAACGCGCGGCGCTGAAACGCCCGTGCGGAGATCCCCGTCGACGCGGCGATTCTCGATCCGCGCACTCGCGAGGCTTACTTATTCTCCATCCCCAGCCGCCACGAGAAGAACGCGAGGTAATCGGCGTACTCGTCGACGACCTTCTGCGTCGGGGCGCCGATGCCATGGCCGGCCTTCGTCTCGAAGCGCAGGAGCACCGGATTGTCGGAGGCGCTCGCTGCCTGGAGCCGCGCCGTCATTTTCATCGCGTGCGCCGGGTCGACGCGCGAATCGCTCTCGGCGGTCGTCAGCAGGATCGCCGGGTAGCGCTCGCCGTCGCGGACGTTATGGTACGGCGAGTACTTGATGAGGTATTCGAACTCGTCCGGTTTGCCCGGATCGCCGTATTCGGTGATCCAGTAGCGGCCGACCGAGAACAGGTGGTAGCGCATCATGTCGAGCACGGGCACGGCACAGACCGCCGCCGCGCAGAGGTCGGGGCGCTGCACGACGATTGCGCCGACAAGGAGGCCGCCGTTCGATCCGCCGAAGATCGCGAGCCGCGCCGGAGAGGTGTACTTCTCCGCGACGAGCCATTCGGCCGCGGCGATGAAGTCGTCGAAGACGTTCTGCTTGTTCTCGAGCATCCCGGCGCGGTGCCAATCCTCGCCGAACTCGCCGCCTCCCCGGATGTTGGCCACGGCGTAGACGCCGCCCATCTCGATCCAGGGGATGATCGTCTTCGAGAATCCGGGCGTCATCGGAATGTCGAATCCGCCATAGCCGTAGAGAATCGTCGGGTTGGAGCCGTCGCGGGGGGTGTCTTTCCCGCGAATAACGAACATCGGGACTCGCGTGCCGTCCTTCGAACGGCACCACACCTGCTCGACGGCATACCGGGAGCCGTCTACCGGCGAGACGACACGATCGTAGATGTCGATCGTGCCCTTCGCGACGTCGAGACGGTACACGGTCTGCGGCGTGAAGAACGACGTGAAGCCGAAAAAGAGCTCGCTCCCGCGCCACTGGCCCCCCAAGCCGAACACCGCGCCGATGCCGGGGAGCTCGATCTCGCGCAGCGGGGCGCCTCCCGCGTCGAATTCCCGGAGGCGGCTCGAGGCGTTCTCGAGATACGTCGTGAAGATCCTGCCGCCGATAAAGACGGCCTGCTCGAGTTTCGCTTTTGCCTCGGGAATGATCTCCCGCCAGCCGTCGCGGGCCGGATTCGCCGCGCTCGTTTTGAAGAGGCGATAGTTCGGAGCGCCGTCGTTCGTCTGAATGAAGAGCGAGTCGTCGCACACCGTCCCGAAGAAATGGGCGTCGACGCTTCCCGAGACGTCGATGAACGCTGCGTCCTTCGCGCGCAGGTCCTTGATGAAGAGCCCGGTCTTGCTCGCCGTCTGCGAAGCGTGGATGACGAGGAACCGTCCGTCGTCGGACAGATCGCACGAGAGCCAGTCCTGCATGTTGCGCCCCTCGCCGAAGACGATCGCGTCGCGCGAGGGGTCGTCACCGAGCGAATGAAAGAGAATCCGGCTGTGGAAATGCTCTTCCCCCTTCGGCACCTCCCCGGCCTTCGGAAAACGCATGTAATAGAATCCGCTCCCGTCGGGAAGCCACGCGACGCTGCCCCCGCGCGTTCGCGCGATCGTGTCGGGGAGCTTCGCGCCCGAGTCGACGTCGATCACGTGCAGCGTGCTCTGCTCGCTGCCCCCCTCGGACAATCCATATGCGACGAAACGGCCGTCCCGCGACGGGAACCACCAATCGACGGCGACGATTCCCTCGGCGCTCAGCGCGTTGGGATCGAGGAGCGTCTTTCGCTCGCCGAAGGCGCCCTCGCGCCAGTACAGCACGGGTTGATTCTCGTTCCCCAGCCGCTGTTCGAAGAAATATCGGTTCCCCGCGACCTCCGGCACGCCGATCGTGCCGATCGACAGCAGCTCGGCGAGCCGTTTCTCGATGGCGTTTCTCGCGGGGATGGGGTCGAGGACGGCGCGGGTGAGCGCGTTCTGCGCGTCGATCCACGACCGGACGCCCGTGTCTTCCGCGTTCTCCAGCCAACGGTAGGGATCGGCGATCGCCCTCCCGTGAAGCGTGTCGGTGACCGCCTCCGTTCGAGCGGAGGGATATCGATGGTTCGTGCCGCTAAAGTCTCTCACGGTGCCTCCCTGATCCGCCGCCGCCGGCATACCGGACATTATCACGATCAGAAACGAGCCGGCCAAAAGATGAGCCGTTGAATCGACGCCTCGCATCGCGCTCTCCTTTCGCATTCAAGGCAAGGATCGTACGTGGATGCCCGGGCGGAATCAATGGTATTCTCCGCGGATGCCGCGGAGCGGGCGTTTCTCTGGAAACGACCCGGTATATGGTGTATAGTTATGGCGCGGCTCGTATCGACCGCATTCGCCCGCAGCAGGGAGCGCCACCGCCGGAGGTCCACCGTGAAAAATCTCAGCATACTGTCGATTTCGATTCTGGCTCTGTTCGCGCTCGCATTCGGCGCATCGGGGCAGGCGCCTCCGAAGAAGCGGGCGGACCTCGGAAGAATGGCGGCGGGTTTCCTCAAGGCGAGCACGGAGAATCGCGCGCGGGCCCTCGGCCTCGCCGACTCCCTCGGCTGGCCGGTCGGTGGGGCGCTCCCGGGCGGGAAATCCTTCGCGCTTCAGGGCATCGAGTACGGGATGCCCTTTTACTACACGACGTTCAACCTCGACGCGGCGCGGTCGACGCGCACCGACAGCGCGCAGCATTACATCGGCGGAGGCGCGGGATTCGCGATCGGGCTCTGGGACGGAGGCGCCCCGCGTACGACGCATCAGGAGCTCGCGGGCCGCGTTTCCTGGAAAGACACGAAAACGCTGATCCCCGAAGAGCACGCGACGCACGTCGCGGGGACCATGATCGCCTCCGGTGTGAAGCCGCAGGCGAAGGGGATGGCCCCCGAGGCGTCGATCGTCGCGTACGAGTGGACCGATGACGCGGCGGAGATGGCGGACGAGGCCTCCCGCGGGCTCCTCGTTTCGAACCATTCGTACGGCTACATCCGTGGCTGGATCGATCTCGGCGACTGGTACTGGTTCGGCGACACCGCCATCAGCGAGACGGAGGATTACCTCTTTGGATTCTACTCCGCGACGGCCCGCGAGATGGACGAGATCCTCTACGCGGCGCCCAATTATCTCCCGGTCCATTCGGCGGGGAACGACCGCAACGATTTTTCGCCGGGCGCCGTCCCGCATTACTTCTGGGACGCTAGAGCGCAGGCATGGCGCGTGAGCACGAAGCTGCGCGACAACGACGGCGGCGCGCTCGGATACGACTGCATCCCGAACGGCCCGGGCGTCTCGAAGAACGCGCTCACGATCGGCGCCGTCGAGGACGTGCTCTCATATACCGGCCCCGAGTCGGTCGTGTCGGCGTCCTTCAGCAGCTGGGGCCCGACCGACGACGGGCGCATCAAGCCCGATCTCTGCGGAAACGGCTGGGCGGTCTATTCGAGCGTCGCGGTGTCCGACACGTCGTACGACACCTACTACGGCACGTCGATGGCCGCGCCGAACGTGACCGGTTCGCTCGGGCTGCTGCAG
>JBFYZJ010000309.1:0-10776 GCA_041309565.1 Candidatus Krumholzibacteriota bacterium | reverse complement strand
GGCCTTCGGGATTTCGGCCGGCGTGATGTCGGGGTTGATGGCGTTTCCGAAATCCCGAAGGCCTACGCCCTCGCCCAGAACTACCCCAATCCCTTCAACCCCTCGACGACGATCAAGTATGACATGAAGGCGAAGGGGCTCGTGACGGTGAGGATCTACGACGTGGCCGGGCGCCACGTGCGGACGCTCGTGAACGAGACGAAAGATGCCGGCGCCTACTCGGCGGTCTGGGACGGGCGGAATACCATCGGCGCGCCCGTGGCGAGCGGGATCTATTTCTACAAGATGGACGCCGGGAGCTTCAGCGCGACGAAGAAGCTCGTGCTCTTGAGATAGGCTCCTCTATTCGAAGTGCGCGTTGACGATCGGAAGCACCCTGAACGGGGAACGGTTGTTCTTCGCGATATTGACGAGGCCGAGCTGGATGCCGTTCAGCTCCTGCGCGATGTTCACGACGCCGATCGAGAGCCCCACCTGATAGTCGTCGAAGTAGTTCACCGCGCCCGCGGAGAAGCCTTCGATCGAGCGCGCCTTGACGAGTATCCCCGCGAGCATGGCGCCTCTCATCTCTTCGGCGCGCACGCAGATCCCCGCCGCGCCGAGCCCGCGCAGCTTCTCCTCGACGCCGATGTCGATTCCGTGGATGACGATCCACTCGGCGTTCCGCGCGCGGTTCCCGGCGTAGGAAATGTTGAATATGTCGTCTTCATCTTCGTCGTCGTGAGAAGAATCGAGCGTGGCGATCGTGCCGATCACGCCGATAGCTATCCCCGAGAAATCGCCGCCCGCCATGACCGAACCGAGCGAGAGGGCGATTCCGTTCATTTCGTCCTCGGCGACGGCGGCGAGGCCGCCGATGGAAATGCCGCTCACCGAGCCCTCGGCGACGGCGGCGAGGCCGCCCACGTTGATTCCCGAGAAGCTCCCTTCGGACACGGACGCGAGGCCGCCCACGGAGATTCCGCTCATCGATCCCTCGGACACCGCGGCGAGGCCCCCCACGGAAATGCCGCTCATGGAACCCTCGGACACGCTCGCGAGTCCGCCGATCATGATGCCGGCGGTGCTGCCCTCGGCGACGGCGGCGAGCCCGCCGAACGATATGCCGCTCAATTCGTTCTCGACGACGCTCGCGAGCCCCCCGACCGTGATGCCGCTCATCGTTCCCTCGGTCACGCACGCGAGCCCGCCCATCATGATGCCCGACGCGGTCCCCTCCGAGACGACCGCCAATCCGCCGAGCGAGATGCCGCTCTGCGTTCCCTCGCTCACCACGGCGAGCCCGCCGACGGACAAGCCGCTGAGGGCGGAGCCGGCGACGACCGCGAGCCCGCCGAGGGAGATTCCGCTCAACTCCCCCCCGGCCGGGGCGAGGAGGCCGATGTGGAGGCCGTGGTAGATCGCGTAGTCGTTGTCTTCGGGTTTCCAGAGGGTGATGTTGATCCCGTTGATCTCGTCGACGTCCTCGTCGGAGAGGTTGAATCGCAATCCGTTGAAGCGCGAGGAGTTGCCGAAGCTGATGCCGAAGTCGTCCACGGCGAGATCGAAGCTCCGGTGCGAGGCCCCGCCGTTCTCCCGCCGCTCGACCGGGCCCGCTTCGGCGCGTGAGAGGCATACCGACAGCGAGATGAACAAAGCCGCGAAAAAATGTATTCTTCTCATGCGAATCACCTTCCGTGATGATACTCGAAGGAGGGCGAATGCCCGCGCATATGTCCTTTCTTGAGCATACGCGCGCGGAGGGCGAATGTTCCACCGGAAAAGGGGGCGCTCCGGGCTCGAGTGCTCCCGTCGAAAAGCGCTCCGCCCTCCGCGCGGGTCCCTTGTCGCTCCGCCGCCGCTATGATAGAGTTCGCGAATCGAGGTTGCCGTTGATAAAGCGACATACATCCCTGATTCTGGCCGCCATCGTGTCCGCCGCGTTCGTCGTGCGGATCTGGCTCGCGCTCGCCTGCTCGGCGGTCCCCGATTTCAGCGACATGGCCTTCTACAACGAAGTGGCGCTTCGCCCGGGTTTTCCGAGCGAACTGCCGCCGGGCTATCCGCTCTTTCTGCGGGCGATATACGCGCTCTTCGGGGCGCACAACTATCGCGCGGTCTTCGTCGCACAGGCGCTCATCAGCACCGCGACCGTGTTCCTGATTTACCGCGTCGGCCGGGCAGCGAGCGACGAACGCGCGGGGCTCATCGCCGCCGCCATCGCTACCGTCCATCCGAATTTCCTCATCTACAACCTGACGACCTTGACCGAGACGGTCAGCGTCTTCTTCGTCGTGTCGCTGATCGGCGTGATCGTGTCGGGAATCAGGGAGGGGGTGAAATCGATCGCCGCCGCGGCGATTCTTCTCGCCGGATGCCTTTTCCGCCCCGCGCTCCTTTTCTTCGCGCCGGGAGCGCTGCTGGCGCTCAGGAAACGCCTGCTCTTCGCGGCCGTCCTCGCGGCCGTCGCGATTCCCGTGCTCTTCATGGGTTCGACCTTCGGCGGAATCGTGCAGCGAGGGTCGATTTGCCTCTACAAGGCATACAACCCCGCCGCGATCGGCACGGGGTACGTGGATCCGGCGAATACGGAGCTGGGCCGCACCGACCTGCCGAGCGTGACGTATCTCCGGGCCGCTCTCGACTTCTTGCGAGACAACAAATGGCAGGCCGTCGATCTCGTGTATGCGAAGGCCTCGCTTCTCTTGAGCAGCGGATGGGACACCGCCGTCATGCGGCCGATCGTCGGCCCCGGAAGGAATCGCGCCCACATTCTCGCGTATGCGGCGGTGCCGATCATGGCGCTCGGACTGGCGGGAATGATCGTGCACCACCGCGAACGAACGAAAGCGATGGCCTTTCTCGCCCTGAGCTATCTCGCCGTCATCATTCTCTTCTCGATCTTCAAGTTGAGATACCGCCTGCTCGTGGAGCCGATCGCGATCGTCTATACCGGCATTCTCCTGCGGCATGCGCTCGACCGGCGCGAACCGGAAATCGTCGAGGATGCGAGATCGCCGTCCGAAGCATCGCGGCCGGAGACGGCGTTCGCGCGGCCCCGGGCGCCTTTCACGCGCCGCGCCGCCTGGGTCCTCGGTCTCGTGTGCGTCGTCGGGCTCGCGCTTCGCGTCTATCCGGCGCTTGCGGGCGATTCGGCATTCCTGACGCCGCGGGCGACCCAGGCAAGCCGCGCGGCGGTGCAATCGGATCTCGGGAGCGACGCGCCTCCGCTCTATCCGCTGTTTCTCAAGGGGATGAGCGCCGTGACGGGAGGAATCGATTTCCGGGCCGTCTTCGTCATGCAGGGGATCCTCGGCGTGTGCGCGGCGCTCCTCCTGTATGCGGCCGTCGCTCGTTTGGCGGGACGCAGGGCCGGTTTCGTCGCGGCGGCGATCGCCGCGTTCTATCCGCCGTTCATCGTCTATGGGCTCGTGCCCGTGCCGGAGCTGCTCGTCTCCGCGATCGTCTGCTCGATCATGGCGGTCGCGGCATCGAGCCTGATCGAAGGAAGGAAGGCCGCGGCTCTGGGCGCGCTCGCCGCCGCCGGCATCCTCCTGAAGCCCGTGCTCATCTGCCTCGCGCCGGGACTGCTCCTCGCGACGAAACGGCGGCGGCTGTGTCTCCTCGTTCTCATGCTCGCGCTCGTTCCGTTCACCGCGATCAACCTCGCGCGATCGGGGAAGATCGAGCCCGTGTACCGCGTGGGCGTTTATCCTCTCGGTGCGATTCCGTGGGCGAACGCCCCGGACGCATGGAGTGTGGTCGACGCCGTGTACGCAAACGCCGCCGGCGTGATGAAGCAAGGTCTCAACATCGATCCGTACCTCGGGCCGGAAAGCGCGCCCGGCGGGGGCGCGGCGGGCGGCGCCGCGAGGGACGGCAACGCGCGACACCTCGCCGTCTATGGCTATCAGGTCATCATGCTCGCCGGCCTCGTCGGGCTGCTGCGGCGATACCGCACGGAACACCGCGCGATCGTGATACCACTCGTCGTGTATGTCGCGGCGCTCGTTCTGCTCTCGCGGTTCGGGCCGGACTATCGCGTGCCGCTCGAGCCGCTGTTCATCGCCTATGCCGCGATCCTGCTGGGGGAAAAATGAAAAAGCTCCGCGCGGCGATTCTCGTCTCGTGCGCGATCCTCGTCGCGGCGCTCGTCCTGTTCCCGCCGTGGTGGGGCCGGACCGCGGGCGGCCGCGATCTGTACTATGGATATCATTTCGTCATGTCGCCGCCGAGCCACAATCCCCGCATCGACTATGCGCGGCTCATCGGGCCAATCGCCGCCGTATGCCTCATGGCCTACCTCGCCGTTCGGGAGCTGGAGGCGAAGGATCGGGAGCGGAGGAGCGGGGCGCTTGAATCGGACCGAATTTCGTGATAGGCTTCTCGCAACTCACCAATCCGGATCGTGCTGCGCCATACCGTGGAGGTGCCGGCCCATGAAGAAATTCATCTGGCTCCTGCTCGCGATCTTCCCCTTCGTTCTTTTCTGCGGCAACGACGATAAGGTGGCGGGGCCGTCCGCGCCGGCTCAGGCGGACTACGTCGTTCTCGCGTGGAACGACCTCGGCATGCACTGCCTCAACCCCTCGTACGACAAGCTCGTCGTTCTTCCGCCGTACAACACGGTGTGGGCGCAGGTCATCAAGCGGGGCGCCCCGCCCCAGATCGTGACGGCGGGCGTCACCGTCGAGTACAAGATCGAGGGAAACACCTACTCGTACGGGAAGCGAAACTACGGACAATTCTGGGACAACGCGGCGAAGCTCTTCGGAGCCACGAACCTCGCCCACGATATCGGCCTCACGGGGAACGGTCTCGCGGGGGAGATGAAGCCCGCCGGGGATCATTTCGTGGTCGACGGGATACCGCTCACGCCGATCAAGGACGACGGCACGTGGGACCCGTATCAGGTCGCCGAAATCACCGTCAAGGACGCGCAGGGAACGGTTCTCGCGCAAACGAAGGCGGTTGCTCCCACATCCGAAGAGATGCACTGCGAGAAATGCCACGGCGCGGATCCGTTCGCGAACATCATGGCGGAGCACGACTCCGAGCACGGCACCGATCTCTCGGCGACGGCGCCGCGGCTCTGCGCGGAATGCCACGGATCTCCGGCCCTCGGCCTCATGGAGCCCGGCTCGTCGGGGATCTTCCTGTCGAAGGCGATACACGGCTTCCACGCCGATAAGGGCGCCTCGTGCTACGACTGCCATCCCGGGCCGCAGACGAAGTGCAGCCGAAGCGAGCGGCATGCCGCGGCCGACGGCAACTGTGTCTGGTGCCACGGCGGCATGGCGCAGGTCGCGGGCTCGATACCGTCGACGCGCCTTCCGTGGATGAACGAGCCCAAATGCGCGATGTGCCACGATGCGCTGGGCATGGACTCGGGCGGCAGTCTCTATCGGGACACGGCCGGTCACGGCGGCGTGTACTGCGCAGCCTGCCACGGAAGCCCGCACGCGATGATTCCGTCACAGAACGCGCGGGACAACTATCAGTCTCTCCAGTACCAGGGCTCCACGGGCGTGGTGAAATCGATCGGGAGCTGCGGTGTGTGCCACGACAGCTCGCGCGGCGACGACGAGATGCACGAGTTCGCCGAGAAACACGGCGGCACGGCGCCGGAAGAGAAGAACGGCTGCCACATCTGTCATACGGCGGTGACCGCCGAGACGGCGAAGTGGCCGCACGGCTTCACGTGGAAGAACAGCAAGTAGGGCCCGGCGGGAGAATGTCGTGCCGCCGAACGCGCCCGCGGCGGCCCCCGCGGGCCGCCTCTACCCGGTCGGTTTCTCGGGCGGGAGCAGGAGCTTGTCGATCACGTGGATCACGCCGTTCGAGGCCGGCACGTCGGGGCGCATGACCGGAGCGTCGCCGACCGTGATCGCGCCCCCCGGCCCGATCTCGATCGGGAGGGGATCCCCGAGAAGCGTGGCCGCGCTCGGAATCTTCCCGAGATCGGCCGCCATGATCCTTCCCGGCACGACGTGATACAGCAGGATGTTCTTGAGCGCCGGGATATCCTGCAGGAGCGATTCCGCGGCGCCGGGGGGAAGCTTCGCGAACACGCTGTCCGGCGGCGCGAAGAGGGTGAAGGGGCCCTCCGCGGCCAGCGTGCCGGCGAGCCCCGCCGTTTCGATCGCCGCGGCGAGCGTCGAGAAGCGCCCGTCCCCCGAGATCACGTCGACGATGGTGCCGGCCGCGGCCTCCGCCTCGGGTTTCGTCTCGGCTTCCTTCTTCTTTCCGCAGCAGACAAACGCGGCGCAGAGCGCGCAGCAGAGCGCGAACGCGAGCAGCTTCTTCATCGGAGCCTCCTTGCCGCTCATCGCGGCTGATCCTTGAAATCCGGTTTTTCGATGACGGGGAGCAGCACGTGCGACGGATGCGCGGCGTCGTGATGGATCTTCTGCGTCGCGGCGACGAACTTCGTCTCCGTTTCGTTGTGCTTGCCCGTGTTCAGGTTTCTCGAGAACGTCGGGAACTCGGCGGAAGCCACCTCGACGCGGAGCTTCCTCCCCTTGGGGATCGTGACGCCCGTCTGCCACAGGTCGATACGGTACTCGTAGATTTCGCCGGGCACGAGGAGCTTCGGCTTCGCGAAGGACTCGCGGTAGCGCGCCCGGATCGTCCCGCGGCAGAGCGGGAAGACGAGCCCCATCTCGTCGATCTCCGACAGCCGCACGAACCAGTCCGTGTCCTTCGCCGAGGAGCTCGCGTAGAGCACCGCCGACACCGGACCGGCGATGACGAGCGAATCGGTCATCGGGGCCGTCTCGTACACGAGAATGTCCCGGCGCTCCTCGTCGACCTTGCCGTAGTAGGCGCGCGCCTTCTCGACCATCGTTTCGACCGATTGGACTTTCGCGCTGTCTTCCGCCGCGCCGGCGGAATCCTCCGGCGCCACGTATCCGCGAGGATCGGGCGTCGGATCGGCCGGATCGTACACGTAGTTGTCCGGAGGAGAATCAGCCGCGGGCGCTTCGAATCCGAGCCGCCCGTCCCCCTTCGACGTGTTGGCCGCGCCGCCGCTCGAGAGATAGAGCTTTGTAACTTTCGTCTCCGGCAGGGGATACGTCCCGCCCGTCAGCCACCGGTTCGTGTTCATAACGAAGAGGCCGACGAGGGGCTCCCGGTCGATGCCGTTGTCGATCCCCTTGAGCCAGCGGTCGAGCCAGCGCAGGTAGCTTCCCTCGAGATCGACGGTGGCGTTCGGGCCGAAGTCACGGTCGTTGGGCCCGCGGCGCGTCGCCGCGTCCGTATGCCCCCACGGGCCGAGAACGAGCTTCTGGACGGCGCGGCCGGAGCGCGCCGCCGCGAGGTAGTTGAGCTTCGAGCCGATCCCGTCGCCGTCGAACCAGCCCGACTGGTGATACACGGGGATCGCGAGGTCCCCGATATCCTCGAGGAAGCTCGCGCGGCGCCAGTACGAGTCGTTGTCGGGATGTTTGATCCACTCGCGCCAGTACTTGTTCTTCTTCCCGAGCACCGTCTTGTCGATGTCGATCACGGGAAGATGCCGGAGCAGCTTGTCGTAGTCCTTGTTGTAGATCGCGCCCATCGCCTTTCCCGAGATGTCCGCCGTAGCCTCCTGCTCGAGAACGTCGGCCCACCAGATCGCGCCGAGGAGGAAAAACGAGCCGTACTCGTACGGTATGTTGAAGTACGGGTCGGGGGGGGAGACGTTCGGAATGATGGTTGCGAGGTGCGGCGGGGCCTCCCGCGCCGCCCACCACTGCACCCAGCCGAGATAGGATGCGCCGATCATGCCGACCTTGCCGCTCGACCACGGCTGCGCGGCGAGCCATTCGACCGTGTCGTAGCCGTCCGCCGGCTCGTCGAAGAACGGATTCCATTTTCCCTCGGAGGCGAAGCGGCCGCGGCAGTCCTGCACGGCGAAGACGTATCCCCGGCGCGCGTAGAACCGGGCCTTGATCTCCGACATGTCCTTCCCGTACGGCGTGCGGATCAGGATCACGGGGAACGTTCCGGCGGCGGGCCTGTAGATGTCCGTCGCGAGCCGCTTCCCGTCGCGCATCCGCACCATCACGTTCTTCTCGACGGCTACCTCGTGCTCGGGACGCGAGAGAAGCGAATCGGTCTCGGCCCGTATCCGGAGCGCCTCGTACCCCTCGCGCACGTAGGCCGCCCGCTGGGCGGGAACGTCGGCGAGGCAGAGTCTTCCCTTCTCGTCCGCCCACGCGATGAGATCGACGCCGGGGAGCGCGTAGCGGTAGGTCGTGAAGGTCATCGGCTCCCCGCGCACGAACCGCTCGACCGTCTCGAGCCGCTCGAGAGAGGCCTCGAGGACGATTACCGGGACGATGAACAGGGGGAAGGTCTGCTTGCCCCCCGCCGCGTCGTCGTACGCGGCGATCGCCTGACTGATGAGGGCCGGGCTCGAGTTCTCGAAGAGGACGGCGCCGGGCCTGAGCTCGACCGTCGTGGGATTCCCGCCCGAGCCCGACGTGATCGTCGCTTTCATGCCGTCGCGGGTGACGAGCGCGTCCCCGCGGGGGCTCTTGATCGTGATCGTCCGCCAGAGGCCGGCGGAGTCCGCGTCGATCACGATCGACGCGGAGAGGCTCTGGCCGCCGAGCGCGACCGTGATCTCCTCGACGAAATCGCCTCCCGGCTTCCAGTCGGAGACGATCGTGGCGATCGCCTCCTCGTTCACGTAAATGGAGAATTTCGCCGAGTCAGGCGGCATGGAGAGGGGGGCGATGCCCTGCGCGAGCGAATCGGCGGCGCCCCACGAGACGGAGCCCCCGGTGGTCGAGCCGGCCAACAGCGCCAAAATCAAGAGGATAGAGCGTCCGCGCATATGCGCATCTCCTTTGTTCGGCGGGCGGGGCCGCCCTCGCGAATATCCTTCCGGGACACGTGCGGGAATTACAACCGAGATGCCGGTTTTTTTCAATGCCGAAGATGGGGCGCTCGCTCCGGCGGGGGGACATTTTCCATTTGACTAAAGCGGCATAATTGGTATATTTTACAGTTTCTTGAACCGAATAATCATAGCGGAAGCGAGGGAACGTGAACAAGTCCGATAGAATCAGGGCAATAACAAGCGCAATCGTCGTTGTGCTCTCCCTCTGGTTCCTCTGGCCGACCTACCGGCTTGCGACCATGAGCGCGGAGGAAGAGCAGAAGCTCGAGATCGAGAATCCGGAAAAGATCGACAAGCTTCACCAGAAGGCGCTCAAGCTCGGTCTCGACCTCAAGGGAGGCATGCACCTCACCCTCGAGGTGGACGATTCGCAGCTCAAGGACGACGAGAAGAAGGACATCCTCGACCGTGCGCTCGAGATCGTGCGCAACCGCGTCGATCAGTTCGGCGTTTCCGAGCCGACCATCCAGAAGGAAGGCTCGAAGCGCATCATCGTGCAGCTTCCGGGGCTCACCGATCCGGACCGCGCCAAGCGGCTCCTCGGGCAGACCGCGATGCTCGAATGGCGGCTCATCCGCCAGCAGGACGAGGTCGCGGGCGTTCTGAGAAAGCTCGACGAGACGTTCCGGCGCGTCGCCGGGGATTCGCTCGTCGAGATCGGGGGGAAGACGGACACGCTCGGCGTCGTTCCCGATCCGTCGAAGCCGGCGCCGGCCGCGACGCCGATGCCCGGCGAGAGCCTTTTCGCAGGGGCGAAGACCGGGGAAGACATGCCCCTCAACGTGCCCCTCGAGACTTTCGACAAGACGAAGCCCTTCACCTCGCTCCTCGTGAGCTTCTATCGCGATTGGCTCATCGTGGCGGAGGACAACGTTCCGCTCGTGCGCCGGATGCTCGCCCGTCCGGAAGCCGTGGCCGCGATGCCGAAGGACAGCGAGTTCATGTGGTTCGACGAATGGATGGAGATGCAGGAGGGGGGCAGGGGGAAGCCCCTCATGCTCGTGGCCAAGGACGAGTACGTTTCGGGCTCGAATCTCGTGAGCGCCGAGCCCCAATCGAATCCCCAGTCGCCGAGCCAGATGTCCGTTTCGTTCACGTTCAACCGCAAGGGCGCGCGCGAGCTTTCACGCTTCACCGGCGATAACGTCGGGCGCTTCACCGCGATCATTCTCGACGGGAAGATCAAGTCGGGCCCCGTCATCAAGAGCAAGATTCCCGACGGCCGCGGCGTCATCGAAGGCAACTTCACCGACGTCGAGGCGCGCGATCTCGCGATCATCCTGCGGGCCGGCGCGCTTCCCGCGCCGATGTTCACGAGGGAGGAGCGCACGGTCGGCCCGAGCCTCGGATCGGATTCGATCCGTCAGGGCCTGCGCGCGGGCCTCCTCGGCGCCGGGGTGGTCGTCCTGTTCATGATGATCTACTATCAGATCTCCGGCGTCATCGCCACGCTCGGCCTCGCGCTCACGATGCTGAGCCTGTTCGGTTGCCTCGCGTACTTCGGGGCGGCGCTGACGCTGCCGGGCATCGCGGGGCTCGTGCTCACCGTGGGAATGGCGGTGGACGCGAACGTGCTCATCTACGAGCGCATCAGGGAGGAGCTGCGGCGGGAGAAAACGATCCGCGCCGCGATCGACACGGGCTACGAGCGCGCCTTCGTCACCATTCTCGACGCGAACCTGACGACCCTCATCACGGCGATCGCTCTTTATCAGTTCGGAACCGGGCCGATCAAGGGCTTCGCGACGACGTTGAGCATCGGAATTCTCACGAGCATGTTCGCGGCGACCGTGTTCTGCCGTTTGATCTTCCATCTCTGGGCGTCGCGTCCCATGAAGAAGCTCAGCATTTAACGAAAGGCGCAGAGGAGCGTACATGGAATTCTTTCATAAAACGAACATCGACTT
>JBFYZJ010000308.1:0-2997 GCA_041309565.1 Candidatus Krumholzibacteriota bacterium | reverse complement strand
CGGCCGCCTTCAGGAATCCCGCGGCGTCCGTCGGAAGCTGGAGCACGAACTCCTGGAAGAATCCGGCGCCGAACGGGAGCTCGCACCCGTTCGTACCGGCGAGCATCGAATAGAGCGCGTGGCTCTTCGCGTAGCTCTGCGCGGCGACCTCCCGGAACCCCTGCTCGCCGAGCGCGGTGAGATACACCGCGGCCGAGAGCGCGCAGAGCGCCTCGTTCGAGCAGATGTTCGAGGTGGCCTTCTCGCGGCGTATGTGCTGCTCGCGCGTCTGGAGCGTCATCACGTAGCCGCGCTTTCCGTCGAGATCGGCCGTCCCGCTGATGAGTCGTCCCGGCATGCGGCGCACGTGCTCGGACTTCACGGCCATGAATCCGAGGAGCGGCCCGCCGTAGCTCTGCGGAAGACCGAGCGACTGTCCCTCGCCGACGGCGATATCGGCGCCGTACTCTCCCGGGGGCGCCAGCACCGCGCACGAGACGGGATCGACGCAGGCGATGAGGAGCGCGCCGGCCCCGTGCGCGAGGTCGGAGAGCTCGCGGGACGGTTCGACGAGCCCGAAGTAGTTCGGCTGCGCGAGAATGACGGCGGCGGTCTTGTTCTTGAGGGCGGACGAAACACGGTCGAGATCGAGGCGTCCGTCGTTCGCGTACGGAATCTCTTCGAGCGTGATGTCGCGCGCGGCCGCGTACGTGTCGAGCACGGCGCGGTACGCGGGGGAAAGCGCGCGCGGCACGAGCACGGCGCCGCCGCGGGCGATTGAGCTCGCCATGAGAGCGGCCTCGGCGAGCGCGGTCGCGCCGTCGTACATCGAGGCGTTCGAAACATCCATTCCCGTGACCCGGCAGATGAGGCTCTGATATTCGTAGATCGCCTGGAGCGTCCCCTGGCTCACCTCGGCCTGGTAGGGCGTATAGGACGTGTAGAACTCGCTGCGGGAGGTCACGTAACGCACGAGCGCGGGGATGTGCCGGTCGTAGATCCCTCCCCCGAGAAAGCTCACGGCCCGCGAGGCGGGACGATTCTTCCCGGCGAGCGCGCCGAGATGCGCGCTCACTGCCGCTTCGGCGAGCGGTTCGTCGAGACCCAGTGTTCCCTTGAACCGGAGCCGCTCCGGTATCGGCTCGAGGAGCTCGTCGAACGACGAGACTCCGATCCGCTCGCGCATCTCTTTTCGATCGGTGTCCGTATTTTGAATGTAGCTCATTTACCTGTCCTCTGCTTCGTCCTCTTTTCCGGTTCCCGATTCACCGAGGAAATCCCGGTACTCGTCGTAGCTGAACAGCACCTCGAGATCCCCGGGCTCGTCCATTCTGATCTTGAGAAACCAGCCCTGATCGTAGGGGCTCTTGTTGACGATCTCGGGCTTCGCGACGGCCTTCTCGTTGACTTCGAGCACCTCGCCGCTCACGGGCGAATAGAGATCGGCGACGGTCTTCACCGCTTCGATGGTCCCGATCGGGTCCATCTGCGTGACCTTCTGCCCCGCCTCGGGGAGCTCGATGTAGACGATATCGCCGAGCTCGCCCGCGGCGTAGTCGCTGATCCCCATGATCACCGTGTCGCCGTCCTCGATGTAGATCCACTCGTGCTCTTTGGTGAATTTGCATTCTTCCGGGTTCATCGCCCACCATCCTTTCAGATGACCGCCTCAGTCCATCGCTCGACTCTTGTAAAACGGCACCGCCGTCGTGGCCGCCTCCGCGGCCTTGCCCCGCACGTCGATCGAAAAGCCGCCGAGCTCGGCCTTCGCCGCGCTCGAAACGAGCGCCAGCGCGAGGCTTTTCCCGAGGGTCGGCGCGAACGTGCCCGAGGTCACCGCCCCGATCTTCGCTCCGTTCTGCAGGACGGAGAATCCCTGCCGCGCGATTTGCCGCCCGGCGAGCTCGAAGCCCATGAGCTTCCGCGCCGGACCGCGCTCCTTCTCCGCGAGCAGGGCGTCCCGTCCGAGGAAACGCTCCTTGTTCAATTTCACGAGCCACGAGAGCCCCGCCTCGAGCGGCGAGGTCTCCTCGTCGAGCTCGTGCCCGTAGAGGCACAGGCACGGCTCGAAGCGCAGCGTGTCGCGCGCGCCGAGGCCGATCGGCCCGACGCCGAGATCCGTGCCGACCGCCAGCAGTTCCTCCCACACGCCCATCGCGCTCCCGGCGGGCAGATAGATCTCGTAGCCGTGCTCTCCGGTGTATCCCGTCCGCGAGAGGATGATCTCTTCCCCCCGCAGCGTGTACGAGATGAAGCGGTAATATTTCATCGCGGCGATCGCGTCCCGCACGCTCCTGCAGAACTCCGTCCGCATGAGGAGGTCGCGGGAGCGCGGCCCCTGCACGGCGATCTGGCCGACGCCCGCCGTGAGATTGCTGATCTCGAGGCCGCTCGCCTCGAGGCTCTTCACATGCCGGAATATCTTGTCCACGTTCACCGCGTTCACGACGAGGAGGATCCGATCGTCGGAAAACTTGTAGACGAGGAGGTCGTCGAGCACCGTGCCCCGCTCGTTGCAGGCGACCGTGTAGCAGATCTGCCCCTCGGCGAGCTTCGTCACGCTGTTCGTCACGACGCGGTCGGCGAAGGCGGCCGCCCCGGCGCCGGTGATCGAAATCTCCCCCATGTGGCTCACGTCGAAGAGCCCGACGGCCGTGCGGACCCTCGCGTGCTCGGCGACGATCCCCTCGAACGAGACGGGCATGAGAAATCCGGCGAAGGGGACTATCCGGCCGCCCGCACGCACGTGCGCGTCGTATAACGGCGTTTTCTTCTCCATATGCACCCTCTTTCGAATGCGCCTTTCCCCGGCTCGTTTCATAGCATGTCGGCGCGCCGTTTGAAAGCATTTTCTCGCCGGCGCCCCCGGCGCGTCACGCGCGGCGCGGTCCGGCGAGCGCGGCGAGCATGCGCCCGGTGTGCGACCGCGCGCAGGCGACGATGTCGGGGGGGGCGCGCGCGCACACCACCTCGCCGCCGCGGTCCCCACCCGCGGGCCCGAGGTCGATGAGGTGATCG
>JBFYZJ010000307.1:0-2861 GCA_041309565.1 Candidatus Krumholzibacteriota bacterium | reverse complement strand
CGGCCGGATCCTGCCTTCAGGCCGCGACGTTCCGCGGCCGCGCGAGCGAGATCCACCATCGCCGTCTCTGGCTCGATGCCGACGGCCTCCCAGCCGCGATCGGCGAGGGCGATGACGAGGGCTCCCGTGGCGCAGCCGGAGTCGAGGGCGCGCGGCGCGCCACTGCCGTCCCGCGGCGCCGATCGCCGGGATTCGAGCGCGAGCGCCTCGAGGAATTCCATCGATGCGCGCGGGAGGGGGAAAAGCTCGTCGTAGATGGGCGCGAGAGAGCGGTAGAGATCCATGCTCCCAGTGTCATGCATTTCAAGGCATATTTCATCCCGCGGACACGCACCCTTCCAAATCGGCATTCTTTATCTATACTTACAATGATCCGTCGTGAGTATAAGGAGCGGAGGCTCCCCGCAGTCATGGATACCTTCTATTCGATCATCCGCGCTCTCCCCATCGCGATACTCGTGCTCGACGGCGACGGCCGCATCTTCTGTGCGAACGACGCCTTCGTGGCGCTCTCGGGGTATCCGCGCGATGAGCTGACCGGGAGCAGCCTCGACGCATTGATTCCCGAGGACAAGGCCGAGGCTCACCGCAGCCTCTGCGGCGGCTATCGCTCGGCTCCGAGCGCGCATCGCATGGGCTACGGCGCGGAAATCGGCATGCGCGCCAAGTCGGGCCGCGTCGTCCCGGTCCTGATCAACCTCAGCGCCGTTCGGATGAGCAAACGGCGCTTCGTCCTGGCAGGCATCTCGGACCTTTCCGAGCTCCGCGAGTCGCAAACGTCGCGCGACAATGCCGCCGCCGAGCTCCGCGATCTCAACCGCGAGCTCGAAGCCCGGATCGAGGAGCGCGGCCGCTCGCTCGCCGAGGCTCACGATCGGATCATGGACCAGCGGCGCCTGCAGAAGGACTTGGAGACGGCCGGGCAGATACAGGCGAGTCTCCTGCCCAAGGCTTTCCCCGAGGTCGCGAACTTCGACTTCGCCGCGCGCGCGCTGCCCTCCCGTTTCGTCTCGGGCGATTTCTACGACAGCCGTCTCGCCTGCGACGGCTCCTGTTCGATCATGCTCGCCGATATATCGGGCAAGGGGCTCGCCGCCGCCCTCTTCGCGTCCTCGGCCCGCTCGCTCTATGGCCGGGCGCTGCGCGAGACGGGCGCTCCCGGCGATATTCTGAGGCAGATCGATCTGGACATGTATGCCGACTTGTCGCTCGCCGATCGTTTCATCACGATGATAGCCGCGCGGCTCGAACCGGAGCGCGGTTCGATCGAGATCGCCAATGCGGGCGGATGCGGCGTCATCATCCTTGACGGGGCGGCGCGCTCGAGCCGCATGCTCGCGGGGGGCGGCCTGCCCATCGGACTTTTCCCCGATCCCGCCATCGAGACCGAGACCGTGGACTTGAGGCCGGGCGCGGGCGCGCTCATCTACAGCGACGGCATAACCGATGCGGAGAATCCACCCGGCGAGTTCTTCGGCGAGGGGCGGCTCCTCGAGGCGGCGGCGCTCGCCGCGCACGGCGGCGCCGAGGACATCGCCGCCGCGATTCTCGCGGCGGTGGAAAAGTTCCGGGAGGGGCGGCCTCTTTCGGACGACGCGACGCTCGTGGCGATCAAGGCCAGGCCGCGCCGGTTCCTCTTCGATTTCGCGACGAGCCTCGACTCCGTGGACGCGATGCCCGCTCGTGTCGCCTCCGCATGCGCCTGCTACGGCGATGCCGTCGCGCGGGACATCCATCTCGCGCTGTCGGAAGCCCTCGCCAACATCAGGGAACACGGCTACAATTCCGATGAAGGATCGGTTTCCCTCGACATAAGGCTCGAGACCCGCGGCGTGGAGATTTTTCTCAGGGAGCGCGGCAGGACCTTCGATCCCGCCGCCGTGCCCCCGCCCGCCCTCGGCCAGGCGAGCGAGGGCGGCTTCGGGCTCTACCTGATCCGACAGACGATGGACCATTTTTCCTACGAGCCGGGAGGCGCAGATGGGAATCTCTGGATCTTCTTCCGATCGGCCGCCGTCCGCCATGAACGAATCTGATCCCGGACGCCGTCTCCTTTTTATGAGGTTGGTCGCGTCGGCCAACATCGCCGCCGCGACGGTCTACCTGACGTGGCGATTCGCGGCGAGCGTCAATCCCGCCGCGATCGTATTGTCCGTCCTCCTCCTCGTCGCGGAGAGCTACGGCTTCGTCGACACCCTTCTCTTCGCGGCGACGATGTGGAAGCCGCGCCGCCGCACGCCGCCCGAGCCCATCGAGGGAGCCTCGGTGGACGTCTTCATCACGACCTACAACGAAAGCGCCGACCTCGTGCGCCTAACCGCCGCGGCCGCCGTCGCCATCGACTGGTCGCCGCTCAAGGTGCACATCCTCGACGACGGCGCCCGCGACGAGATGCGCGATCTCGCCTCGGAACTCGGCTGCGGCTACATCACCCGCGGCGAGGAATGGAAGGGCCGCTCGAAGCACGCCAAGGCGGGCAACGTCAACAACGCCCTGTCGCGCACGGACGGGGAGTTCATTCTCATTCTCGACGCGGACCAGATACCCGCGCCGGGCATCGTGTCGAGGGCGATCGGCTATTTCCGCGATCCCGAGCTGGCCTTCGTGCAGACGCCGCAGAGCTTCTACAACCTCCCGCGCGGCGATCCCTTCGGGAGCGACGCGCCCTTGTTCTACGGCCCGATCATGCGGGGCAAGGACGGATGGAACGCAGCCTTCTTCTGCGGCTCGAACGCGATCCTGCGCCGCGAGGCGCTGATGCAGGCCGGACTCGGCGCCTATGCCGAGGCAGCGGAGAAAGCCTTCCGTGCCACGTTGCGCGAACTCAAGAAACGGTATCGATGGACGCTCGGCGGCACGAA
>JBFYZJ010000306.1:0-4098 GCA_041309565.1 Candidatus Krumholzibacteriota bacterium | reverse complement strand
GAGCCCGCGGCGGAGGGGATTCTCAGCGACCTTTGGAGCGGGCTTGCCGCGCGCGGCAAGACGCTCGTCGTGGCCACGCAGGACCTCATGCTCGCCCGCCACATCGGGGACGAAGCGGTCGTCCTCGGCGGGGAGAAACGCCCGCTCTTCATCGGTCCGGTCGAGCGGGCCCTCGCCGACGCGGCGCTCCTCGAGCGGAGCGGGCTCGCGCACGCGCACCGGCACGCCCACCGGGAGGCGCCGACGGAGTTCCGCCATTCGCATTTCACGGAGGACAAGCAGCCATGAAAACGACACGGTTCGGCGTATCGATGGACGACGGGCTCCTCGCGAAACTCGACCTCCATGTCCGTCGCAAGAGGTATCCCACGCGCTCGGAGGCGATCCGCGATCTCGTGCGGGGCGCCCTCGTCGAGGAGGAATGGGGCTCCGCGCGGAAGGAGGTCATCGGGGTGCTCGTCATCGTCTACGATCACCGGATGCGGGAGCTGTCGGCGCGGATGCTCAACAAGGAGCACGGGCATCACGGCGAGATCGTCACCACGCTCCACCTCCATCTCGATCACGACACGTGCCTCGAAACGAAGATCATCCGCGGGAAACCGGGCGCGGTGCGCCTCATCGCCGACGAGCTGATCGCGATGAAGGGCGTCAAGTACGGCAGGCTTATTCCGGCGACCGCGGGGAAACGGCTGACGTGATCGTCTCCGTGCCGCACGACGCGCAGAACCGCCCCGTGCGCGCGGCCGCGCCGCAGGACGGGCAGCTCGTCCCGAGCGACGAGCCGCAGCAGGGGCAGAAGTTGAAGCTCATGGGCGGATAGGAACCGCAGACGGGGCATTCGACCCGCTCGTCCTTCCGGCACGCGAGATAGATGACGAGTCCCGCGTAGAGCGTGACGAGCGCGAGCAGCCCCCAGAGAATCGTCGGCATGGCGCGCCGCCGCGAATCGATCGACACCCAGTTGAACACGGGGAAATATCCGAAGAAGTAGATAAGCGAGGCCGCGAGCGACGTCCCCACGTCCCCCCGCGCGATCGCCGCGAGGAATCCCCCGATCAGCGCCGCGTTCGCGGCGGCGATGAACGCGATCTGGGCGCGCGACCAGCCGCATGTCCTGCCCGCCTGATCCTCGCGCGGGAAGCATTCCTCGAGGCGCGTGCCGCAGTACGGACAGACGCGGAACTCCCGACGCACGACCCTCCCACACCCGCAGCAGCACGGGGCGAGCCCCTTCCCGCACTCGGGGCAGAAGCGGTCGCCCGACGGCACGGCGCGCCCGCACGAGGGGCAGCGCAGCGAAGCGCGCTCCCGGCATACGAGGTACGCGGCCAATCCGACGGGGACGGTGAATGGCTGGAGCGCCGTCCAAAACGCGGCGGGCATCTTTCGCCGCGACGCGTCGACGAACACCCATGCGGCGCTCGCCATCATGACGGCGAAGCCGACGACCGGGTAGAGCGCCCGCGCGCCGCCTTCGAGCCGAAACGCGAGCAGGAGATTGAAGAGCGCCGCGGCGAGCGCGACGACGACGAGGACGCCCCGGTCTTTCGCGCGGACCGCTTTCGCCCGCGGGCCGCGCCGTCCGGCCGAAGCGGACGCCTCGGCGGAGCGGCCCTGCACCGCGGATGCGGTGAGCCGGCGGATATCGCGCGGCGCCGCGGATTGGCTGCAGCCCCGGTGCATGTTCCTGATCTCGGCCTCCCACGCGCGGCACGACTCGCATTTCTCGAGATGAATGGAAACGGACTCGACCGCGGAGCCGTCGGCGAACACCGCCGTCATGATCTCCTCGCGGATTGCGAGACATTCGGGATCCGAGCACCGCTCCCGCGCGGCGCCCCCGCCTCTCGCTCCGAACCGTTCCTTGAACATCGAATCCAGCCCTTTCGTCGTTACGTCCGCCCCGCGCTCGCGCCGGGAACGCCGGCGGCCGGAGAGAACGCCCGCAACCGCACGCGGAGATGCTCGACGGCGAGAAACATCCGCGAACGGGCGGTCGCCTCGGGTATCTTGAGAATCGCCGAGATTTCCTTGAATGAAATGCCGTTGAACTCGCGCAAAACGAAAACCTCCCGCTGCAGAGGCGGGAGGCTCTTGAGCTCGCGCTCGAGCGCGTCGATGAACTGGGCGCTCTCGGCGGCCCGATCGGGTCCCGGAGCGCCGTCGGACGCGCTCTCCATGACGTCAATTTCCGAATCGTCGCCGAGCCGCCGTATCGAGGGCATATGAAACTTTCCCCGCTGCTCTCTCGAGCGCAGAATATTCTTGCAGTAGTTCGCCGCGAGGGTGAAGAGCCACGTGCTGAAGCTCAGCTTGGGATTGAAGCGGTCGAGATTCTCGATCGCCCTCAGCACCACCTCTTGATAGACGTCGTCGGGGTCGGCCATACCCCCGACAAAACGGTTCACGAATCCGTACAGTCCCTTTTCGTAGCGCCCGAAGAGCTCTTCGAGCGCCGCGCGATCTCCCGCGTGACCCCTTCGCGCCAGCTCCGAGTCGTCCGGCGCCAGGACCTCTTTCATATCATCCATACAGTCGAGCGCGGCTTTCGTTTAATAATTCCCGCGATCACATGCACCGGTGCTGATAGTGCGATCCGAAGAACGCGAAGTCGCTCAGATTGCACCGGTCGTCGTCGTTATAGTCGCAGCAGGGGTTGAAGCCGGCCTGACCGAGGTTCTTGTTGTAGCTCGAGCCGAAGGGCACGAGGTCGGAGAGATTGACGATGCCGTCCGGGGCGCCGCCGGCGCCGGTCAGATCGGGGCCTTTAATTATGATGGGAAGACATACCGAGTTCACGCAATTGGGATAGGGGCCTTTGATCACCATGCCCTGAATCGCCACCCAAATCCCTCCGCTGAGCACGCATCCCCCCGCCCTGATGATACCGGAGAATGTCGTCCGGCCGTTCTCGCCCGTCAGAGAATCGGCGGCGATCGGCTCCGCGCAATAGAAGAGCGTCTGCGCGACGTCGCACGCGCCGATCCAATAATCCGTCCACGGGATGCCGGCGATGGGCTGATTCGCGCAGTCGCGCGCCTCGACCCAGATATAATCGCTCGAGCCGCCGCAGCCGTTCCTGATCGGCTCGAAATCCCCTCTCGGACAGATCGTGATCCGCATCGACGGGCAACTCAATCCGGCCTGGCTGTAGCAATCGCAGTCCAGCGCTCCTGCCGGGGCGGCGACGGACACCGCCGCGACCAGAATGCATATGAAACGCATACCGCCTCCTACGCCTTCGAGACGATGAGATGTGATCCTTTATAATATTATACGGCAAACGACGCGATTATTACAGAGCCAAAAGCAACTTTTCGAGCCTCGCCTCGTCGACCGCGAGGAGCCCCGCGGCGGGGAGCCGTCTCAGCAGCTCCTTCCAGTTCGCGTCCCGCTCGACGACCGACTTGATGATCTTGACGCCCTCGTCGTCCCGGCCCACGTTGATGAGGGAGACTCCCTGCCAGAAGGCGAGCTCGAGGTTGTCCGGCGCGAGCCGGGCCGCCTCCCCGTATGCCTCCATCGCGCTCCTGAGGTCCCCCTCGGCCATCGCCTCGTCGCCGAGGTTCTCGTAGTCGTACGCGCGCTGCAGCGTGACAAGGCGCGCGAGCTCCTCGAGCGGCCGCGGGGCGTCCTCGACGCGGAGATCCATCACGACGTCGTTCCACGGCTCGTCGCTCGCCGTCCCCCGCACGATGAGGATCGCCGCCGACTGGCTCCCCCTGATGTCGCCGCCGGCGCGCTGCGCGGCTTCGAGGGCCGCGAGCATACGGTCGGCGAGATCTCCCTGCGCCGTCTCGTACGCCGCCGCCATGGCGGGCACGACCGTATCGGTGAGCATCATATTCGCCTGCACCGAGTAGCCCTTCCCCGCGCGGTGCGAGGCGAACGCGATGCACGAATCCCCCGTATGCGCCGCCGCGTTTCCCTCGACGTCCACCATCGCCACCTGCCGCACGTCCGAATGCTCGTCTTCCTCGACGAGCTTCTCGAGCGCCTCGCGCGCGCTCATTCCCTCTTCCATGAGATCGAGGCCGAGCGGCCCGTATGACTTGAGCACGAGGCTCTGCGTCGCCACCGCCCCGACCCCGGCCC
>JBFYZJ010000305.1:0-4657 GCA_041309565.1 Candidatus Krumholzibacteriota bacterium | reverse complement strand
TGGAGGGTTGGCCCATGCGGCTCGAAGTTTGCGTCCGCATCTTGATTGCCCCGACCTTGTTATCGCTGTTGTGCTCCTGTTCGGACGATCCGGGAGCCCCCGTCGATACGACGCCTCCCGCGGCGGTCAATTCGCTCGTCGCCGTCACGCCCGAATGGGACCGGATCACGCTCGTCTGGACCGCGCCGGGAGACGACGCGTGGACCGGCACCGCGGCGCGGTACGATATCCGCTATTCGCTCTCCCCTCTGACCGAGGCGGTCTGGCCTTCCGCGGCGCAGGCGGCGGAGGAACCGGCGCCGAGCCCGGGCGGGAACCTGGACACGTTCGTGGTGACGGGGCTCTCACCGACGACGAACTATTATTTCGCGCTCAAAACGGCGGACGGCGAGGGCAACTGGTCCACGAAATCGAACATCACGAGCGCGCCGACAACGGCGAAGCCGGATGACGAGGCTCCGGCGACGGTCATCGACCTCGCCGCGATCGCGTCCGGGACGAATACCGTCACGCTGACCTGGACCGCGCCGGGAGACGACGGGTGGACCGGCACCGCGGCGTACTACGATGTGCGGTACTCGAGGGATCCCATCACGGAGGCAGGCTGGGCATCCGCTTCCCAAGCGGGCGGAGAGCCGCCGCCGAAGCAGGCCGGCGCCGCCGACACCTTCGTCGTGAGGCTTCTCGCGCCGGGCACGCTCTACTACTTCGCGCTCAGAACGGCGGACGAGAAACCGAACCTGTCCGGAGTATCCAATGTCGTGAGCAGAGAGACGCAGACGCCGCCGTAACGGGATCTCCGCAGGCGTCCCGCGGCCGTGCCCGTCTCGGGTGGCCCGGCGCTCTCGCGCTATCGCGCCAGGTGCGGGCGGATATTATCCTCGAAATGACTCACGAGCTCGCGGGCGCGCGCGAGCATGCGGTCCTTCTCGGGACCGCTCGTGTACGCGTGCATGTCCCTGAGATCCGATCCGGGCAGCGAGCTGTCCCCGAGGAACACACCGCCGAGCGATCCGCCGTAGCCCTCGTCGAACTCGATCCCGGCGAGCTCCGCCCAGAGGAGCGTCCATCCGCGCTCCACGTCACGCATGCTGTAACCGCCCCCCCCGAGCGCGAGGATGCGCGGGTGCCTCTCGTGAAGCATCTCGATCGCCTCGATGTACCCGTTGTTGGTGAGCCGCAGGTGGGTGAGCGGATCGGTCGCGAAGCTGTCCGTTCCGAACTGCCCCACGACGACGTCCGGGGCGAACATCTCGAGCGCCGGCATGACGATTCCCTCGAACAGGAGAAGAAAGACGTCGTCGTCGGCGCCCGGCTCGAGCGGCACGTTCACGTTGTAGCCGAGCCCCGGACCCTGCCCCGTGTCCCGCTCGAATCCCCCCCAGGGGAACAGCGTCTTGCCCGTCTCGTGAACCGAGATCGTGAGCACGGACCGGTCGGCGTAGTACGCGTTCTGCACGGCGTCGCCGTGGTGGGCGTCGATGTCGAGATAAGCCACCCTGAGCCCTCCGCGGCGCAGCTCGTCGATCGCGATCGCGATATCGTTCACGTAGCAGAAGCCGGACGCCCGGTCGGGATGCGCGTGATGAAAGCCGCCGCATGGGTTGAACGCGGAGGCGGCGCCGTCGAGCATGCGGCGGGCCGCGTTGAGGCTTGCCGTCGCCGCGAGCGCCGAAAAATCGTAGACGCCCTTGAAGATCGGATTCTCCGGAGAACCGATGCCGTGCTGCAGCATCTCGACGTCGACCTCGGTGCCGTCGTTCGCGCGCATCAGGGCGGCGATGTACTCGCTCGTATGGAAACGCTCGAGCACCCCTTTCTCGGGCTCCTCGATGTCGACGACGCGCACGTGCGGCCCCGTCAAGAGACCGCGGGACTCGCACATGCGGAATACGCGGGTCACGCGCTCGGGATTGAACGGATGGTCGGGGCTGAACCGGAACGCGCCGAGCCGTTTCGAGTTCAGGAAGCAGACGTCGGCGCTATGCGTGACGCTCACCGGGCGCGCTCCTCTCGGTGAAATCGACCCGGACGGAATAGACTCCCTCTTCGAGGCGGGTGTGGGCGGGATAGCCGCACTTGTGGAACATGTGGAGCATCTTCTTGTTCTCGGCAAGCACGTCCGCCTTGAAGCCTTCGGCCCCCATATTCTGCGCGATCGTGATGAGCGTGCGCATGAGATACGAGCCGATGCCGACGTTCTGCCAGTTGTCGTGCACGACGAAGGCGACCTCGGCGTAATCGTCCGTGTGGTCGAGCTTGAAGCGGCCGATCGCCACCATCTCCTCGTCCCCCGGTTCCCCGGTGAGCCCGACGATCGCCATTTCGTCGCGATAGTCGATGTTGACGAGCGGCTGGAGCTTCTCGTGCGGCATCGTTTTCACGATGTTGAAGAAGCGATAGTAGACCGTCTCGTCGCTGAGGCTGTAGAAAAAGGCGCGCTCGATCGCCTCGTCGGTCGGCTTGATCGGCCGGAAGAACACCTTCCGGTCCGCGATCGTCGCCGTATGCTCGTACTGCTCCGGATAGAACCGTCCCGCCACGGTGAGCGGCATCTGATCGAGGTGGACGAGCCGGCGCTGCTTCGCGTAGTTGAGAAGGTCGTCGCGGAAGTCGGGATGCGCGATGCTGATGAGGGCGAGCGCACGCTCGCGGAGATTCCGCCCGTGAAGGTTCGTGATGCCGTACTCCGTCACGACGTACGCCACGTCCCCGCGCGACGTCACGACGCCGGCGCCCTGATCGAGGAACGGCACGATGCGCGACACGGTCCCCTTCTTCGCGGTCGAGGGAAGCACGATGATCGGCTTTCCCCCTTTCGACCGGGCGGCGCCGCGCACGAAATCGACCTGTCCGCCGATGCCGGCGTAGAAGTATTCCCCGATCGAGTCGGCGCAGACCTGCCCGGTGAGATCGACCTGAATCGCCGCGTTGATCGAGATCATATGGTCGTTCCTCGCGATGAGGAACGGATCGTTCGTGTAATCGCACGGATGAAACTCGATGAGCGGGTTGTCGTCGACGAAGTCGTACAGGCGCTGGGTGCCCATGCAGAACGTCGCGATGATCTTGCCGTTGTGGAGCGTTTTCTTGCTGTTCGTGATGACGCCCGACTCGACGAGGTCGATGATCCCGTCGGAGAACATCTCGGTATGGAGGCCGAGATTCTTCTTGTCCTTGAGAAATCCGAGGATCGCGTTCGGGATCATGCCGATCCCCGCCTGGATCGTCGCACCGTCCCCGATGAGCCGCGCGACGTTTTGGCCGATGCGCATCGCGATCTCGTCCGGCGCCGGCGGCGTCCAGGTGAGCAAGGGAATGTCGCTCTCGATGACGTAATCGATATCCTTGAGATGAATGAAGCAGTCGCCGAGCGTGCGCGGCATCTGCCGGTTGACCTCGGCGATGACGATTCCCGCCGATTCGGCGGCCGCCTTGACGACGTCGACCGAAACGCCGAGCGAGCAGAAGCCGTAGTTGTCGGGAGGCGCGACCTGAATGAAGGCGACGTCGATCCTGAGCCGCCCCGACCGGAGGTACCAGGGAAGCTCCGACATAAAGATCGGCGTGTACTCGGCCCGTCCCTCGTTCACGGCGTCGCGCACGTTCGCGCCGATGAAAAACGCGTTCTGATGGAACGGCTTGCTCATCACCGCTTCGGTATACGGCGTCGTTCCGAGCTCGATGAGATTGATCGTCTCGTGGTCCGCGATCGATCTTCCCCTCTCGATGAGCACCTTGACGAGCGTCTGCGGCTCCGCGGCGCCCGAGCCGATGAATATGCGGCTGCCCGGCTTCACGATCTTCACGACGTCGTCGACGCCCCGCTTGCGGGATTCGTACAGGTCAAGGACGGACGATCCCATGCTCGACATTCCTTTTTGATACACGATTACCCTCCCTCTTCGCGCATAACCATATTGCACCGCCAGGCGATTATCAACCCAAATCGCCCCGCACGCGGGTCCTGCCGCCCAAGGTGCACGCACAATGGTCTTTATCCCGCACCGCCTCCGGTTTATACTCGGAGCACTATGCGTGAGCGCAGGACCATATTCGCGTTGGGCTGGGTCAGCTTCTTCATGGACGTCTCGAGCGAGATGATCTATCCGCTGCTCCCCGCGTTTCTCTCGTCGCTCGGCGCGGGCGGCGCCGCGATCGGATTCGTCGCCGGGCTGTCCGAGACGACCGCGTCATTCTTCCGCGTGATCTCGGGATGGCTTTCGGACAGATTCCGGCGGAGGAAGTCGGCGATCATTCTCGGCTACGGGATCTCGACGCTCGCGAGGCCGCTGCTGGCGCTCTCCGCGAGCTGGCCCCACGTCCTCGGTTTCAGGCTGCTCGACCGCGCCGGCAAGGGCGTGAGAACGCCCCCGCGCGACGCACTCATCGCCGACGTCTCGCCCGCGGAGCGGTACGGACGCTCCTTCGGGATAACGCGCGCCATGGACACGGCCGGCGCCGTGCTCGGACCGGCGCTCGCGGCCTTGGTCCTCTCCGCGGGGCTCGGCTACCGGTCGGTGTTCTGGATATCCTTCATCCCCGCCGCGATCGCCGTCGCGATCATTCAGGTATTCATCCGCGAGCGCGGCCCGCACGCGGGACCTGCCGACCACCGCACGCGGGTCCTGCCGCCGATTGCACCCCACCCGGGCGC
>JBFYZJ010000304.1:0-3066 GCA_041309565.1 Candidatus Krumholzibacteriota bacterium | reverse complement strand
TGCAATAAAAAAGGCGCCCTCCCCCGGGGAGGGCGCCTTCTATTCACGCGGCGCGGACCGCAGACGTCAGCGCACGTAGGTCGAATCGAGCACTTGCATGTTCGAGGCCGCGCGCAGGCTGTCGAAGTAGGACGTGAGCGCCTGCTGCTTCTTCTGCTCCGTCAGGTACTGCACGATGTTCTCTTTCGCCTGATCGAAGGGGACGGTGCTTTCCGAGGAGCGCTCGACCATCTTGATGATGTGGTAGCCGAACGGCGTCTCCACGACTCCGCTCATCTGCCCGGCCTTGAGGGCGAAGGCGGCGTTCTCGAACTCGGGCACCATCTGTCCCCGCTGGAAGAAGCCGAGGTCTCCCCCCTGCTGCTTGCTCGGGCAATCCGAGTACTTCCGGGCCATATCGGCGAAATCGGCGCCCTTCTTGATCTCGCCGAGAATACGCTGGGCCTCGGCCTTCTTCGCCGCGCGGAGCGAATCGGACGCGGCCTTGTCCACCGTGAGAAGAATGTGGCTCGCCTTCACGCGCTCACCCTGAACAAAGCGTTCCTTGTTGGCGTCGTAAAACGTGCGGGCTTCCTTGTCGCTCACCGCCGGGATATTCGCGGTGCGCTTGTTGAAGAGCTCCTCGGCCATGATGCCGACTTCGATCTCGCGCCGGAAATCCTCCGCCGTCATGTCCTTCTTGACGAGATCGGCGTTATACGCCTCGTCCGAGACGAAGTTCTTCCGGTAGTAGTCGAGCCGCTCGGTGACCGTTTTCTCGTCGGCCTTGGCGCCCGTGGCCGCGAGGGCGTTCTCGAGGAGGACCCGGTTCACCGCGTTGTTGAACGCCTGCTTCTGGATCGTGGGCTTCATCGAGACGATCTGGGCGGAGTCGGCGTAGCCCTGCAGCTGCTGCGTGAGCATCGTTTCCTGGCGCTGGACGTCGAGCAGCGTGACCGATTTGTCGCCGATCTTCGCGACAACCGTTTTCGCGGCTTCCGCCTTCGCGACGGCCGCGCTGTCCGCCGAGCCGCCCTTCCCCTTCTTCGAGCAGCCGGTCACCGAGAAAACGAGCGCGATCGCGAGGAATATCGTGAATGCTACTGATCTCATGGCCTCGATCCCTCCATTTGAAAGAAAAATGAGACGCTGGCCGCTGCGACCGGCGTCCCGCCTTGTATCCGCGCGGGGAGGAGCTACCCCCCGTCATTTCAAGGGAAATTAGCACTAGAAATCGGCGAAGTCCAGATGAATAATTGCCCGCATGGACATGGACGACGAGGAGGAGAATCCGCGCCCGGAGAGCGAGCCGGTGGAAATCCCGATCGACGGCATCCTCGATCTGCACCAGTTTCAGCCGGGGGACGTCAAGGATCTCGTGCCGCACTACCTCGACGTGTGCCGGGAGAAGGGGATCCTCCGGGTGCGGATCATCCACGGCAAGGGGACCGGCGCGCTCCAACGCTCGGTCCATTCGATCCTCTCGAAGCTCGCCGGGATCGTTTCGTACAAAACGGCGATGGAGGACGAGGGGGGCTGGGGCGCGACGATCGTGACGCTCGGGCCGGCCGCGCCGGAATCGGATGTTCCCGCGGAATCCGATGTTCATGATTGAAGCGCCGGCGGCGATCTGTTACAATATCAGGGTCGGATTCCATCGAATCTCAGGGCTCCGGCGATCATAGGGGGAAGCTCCCGGCACCTCTGCTATTGAAGCGAACATTCGGCACATCGAGCGGATGAGCGAACCGTTGCCCGGCGAACTTCGCGCGGGCTGAAACGGAAAACGCCTATGTGCCGCGCGCGGAGGCGCTATCATGAGAGTGACGTACCGGCTCCCCCTCTTCCTTATTATCGCATTGCTCATTATCGGAGCTCCCTCGATCCACGCCGGCTGGCTGCAGGAGGACGTCCCGGTCTGCACGAGCGGCGTCGATCAGCAGCGCCCCGTTATCGCCTCCGACGAGCAAGGGGGGGCGATCATTGCCTGGGAAGATTCCCGAGATCCTCTTCCATATTTCTGGTATTACCGGCCTGGAGGAAGAATCTTCGCACAGAGATTTGGGGCCGACGGCACCCCCCTGTGGGCAATGAACGGCATCGACCTGAGCCCAACCGGCATGAGGAGCGCCGGGCCTGCGATCGTGCCGGATGGAACCGGCGGAGCTTTCATCGTGTTTCTCGCCGATTCCGCGTTCTGCACGCTCGGTTATTGCGACGGCTTGTCCAATCCCTATGAGATCGCTCAACACGTCATCGTGAGCAGGATTGGCGCGGACGGCACGCTGCTCTGGCAAAAGGAGCTGAACTGCGCCATACCTTCCGGATGGAGCACACTCTACTCCGAGCGATACCCGATGAGCCGTTCCGATGGAACGGGTGGAGTCATCATTATCTGGGAAATCGCGGAGGGATTCACACCGCGGTTCTCATGCGGCGAATATCCGCAACTCTGCCACGGCACGTGGGACCCGTATTATCTCTTTGCACAGCGGATCGATTCTGACGGGAACCGCATGTGGGGAGCTTCTCCGATCAGAATCTGTTCCGATCCGAACGCACAAGCCGTCTATCACTTGGCGCAGACGCAGTCGGGCGCTGTCGTCGTTGCGTGGGCCGATTCCCGGAACAGCTCATCGGGCAAGGATATCTATGCACAAAGGCTCGATCTCGATGGATCGCTGCGCTGGGGGCCAACCGGCATCCCCGTCATCTCGACAACGGGAAACCAAGACCAGCCCTTCGTTGCCAGCGACGGCGTGGGCGGCGCGATCGTCATCTGGAACGATTACTGCAATCCGTACTATGTGCAGAAATTCGGCATCCGAGCCCAGAGGCTCGATGCATCGGGGCAGCCTTGCTGGCCACCCGACGGCATACCGATAGAATCGAGCTGCGGGTTGGTGGACAGATCGGGCATCATCCCGACCTTCAACGGGGGAGTCATTGTGCTCTGGACCTCGGCATACAATGCCGCCCTCACGGCCCAGAAGATCGATTCTCTCGGAAACGCCCTCTGGGGAAGCGTTGGGAAAACCGTGTCGGAACCGGCCTACGGGTGCGTTCATCCACGAGCGATACCTGAGG
>JBFYZJ010000303.1:0-2744 GCA_041309565.1 Candidatus Krumholzibacteriota bacterium | reverse complement strand
TCGCCGAGGGGAGCGACGCCGGCTACCAGCACATGAAGTCGCGCGTCCTCGACGAGCTGAAGAAGGTCTTCAATCCCGAATTCCTCAACCGCCTCGACGAGATCATCGTGTTCCACCAGCTCGATCGCCCCGATCTCATCAAGATCATCGAAATCCTCCTCAAGGATCTCTACAAGCGGCTCGAGGCGCAGAGCATCGAATTCGAGATCACGAACGAGGCCCGGGAGTTCATTCTCGAAAAGGGCTACAACCCCGAGCACGGCGCGCGGCCGCTCAAGCGCGCGATTCAGAAGTACCTCGAGGATCCGCTCAGCGAGAAGCTCCTGAACGGCGAGATCGCGCGCAACGACCAGCTCAAGATCACGGCGGAGCCGGGAGCCGCGGGGCTCACCTTCGCCGCCGTGAAGAAGGTGCGCTCCTAGCGCGGCCGTTCCGCGGCCTGCTCCGCGCCGCCGAAAAATTCCCTTTTGCTATTGTACAACCGGCACCGGTGTGATAGCATTCGCGCCGCTTCGTATTTTTGTGTACATTTCAGGCAAGGATCTGAAATGAAGCATATCGGTGCCGTCATATGTTGTGCGCTCCTCTTCGCTACCGCCGCCCGGGCGACGCCCGTCGGCACGATCGAGGTCACGGGCAATTACTGGGTATCCGAGGCGAAGATACTCACGATTTTCGGCGTCCGCGCCGGTGAGGAATATCGCGAGGAGCGGGTGACGGACGGCCTCAAGCGCCTCGCCCAGACGAAGCAGTTCTCGGACCTCCAGGCGAGCTCCCGCATCGAAAACGGTTCGGTCATCCTGTCCCTCGCCGTCGCCGAGTACCCCCGCGTGAAGGAGGTGCGCGTCCAGGGGACGAGCAAGCTCAAGCGGGACGACGTCGAGGCGAAAGTGGCGCTCAAGGAGGGCTATTTCGCCCGGCCGTCCTTCTTCACGCAGGACGTCGACTCGATACGCGCCCTCTACGCCGAGAAGGGCTACAGCCGGGCGAAGGTCGAGGTGCGCACAACCGCGGTCGAGAAGGAGCACAGCCTCATCGTCGCCTACGTCGTCACCGAGGGGCGGAAGATCAAGATCCGCCATCTCGATATTCTCGGCAACGGGGCGATCGAATCGTCCGATATCCGGCGTATCCTGGAGACCAGGGAAAGCAAGTGGTGGCGCGGGGGGGATTACAAGCCGGCGACGATTGAGGAGGACCTCAAGAGAATCAAGGAGTTCTACGGGACCATCGGCTACATCGACGCGGACGCCCGCGTCGAGAAAACGGAGGAGATCGACGACGGCAAGGCGCTCGACCTGTACATCCGCATCGACGAGGGGCCGCGCTACACGCTCGGGCGCCTGACCTGGAGCGGCAACAAGGTCGTCGTCGACGACGACATCCGCGGGTACATCGATCTCAAGGAAGGAGATCCGTTCGCGATAGACCGCGTCGAAGGCCTCCAGATGGCGATCAACAGCCGCTACTGGGAGCAGGGCTACATCTGGAGCCGCGTCAACGCGAACCGGAACGTGCGCGGCCGGCGGATCGATCTCGAGATCGAGATCGTCGAGAACAATCCGACCTCCATCAACGAGATCAAGATTTCGGGAAACTCGAAGACGTTCGAGAACGTCATCAGGCGCGAGCTGAGCGTATACCCGGGGGAGCGGTTCGTGCTCAACAAGGTGCAGCGGAGCATCCGCGACGTCGTCGCGCTCGGCTATTTCAACGGATTTCCGAAGCTCGATACGGAGCCGGTGAACGAGGGAGGAGACATCAATCTGCTCCTCTCGATCGAGGAGAAGACGACGGGCAATTTCCGCATGGGAGCGGGATTCTCCCAGCTCAACTCGTTGAGCGGATTCTTCGGCATCCAGGAAAACAACCTTTTCGGACGCGGCAAGAGCGTCTCGCTCGACTGGGAGTTCGGAAAAACGAGGAAGAACATCAATTTCAGCTACACGGAGCCGTATTTTCTGGAAACGGAGAATTCGCTTACCTTCTCCGTGTATAACTGGATTCAGGACCGGGTCAGCCAGCAGTATTACACCGATCGCCGCAAGGGATTCTCGGTGCAGCTCGGGAGGCCGTTCCCGTGGCTCGATTACATGAGGCTCTGGGCGAGCTACCGGTTCGAGCACGTGGCGCTTTCGAATTTCTCCCCCAATTACCCCGAAACCGGCGATCTCCGAAACACGCAGTGGCCCCTGCTCAAGAGCAGCGTGCTCTTCAGCCTGACGCGCAATTCAACGGACAATCCGACCCACCCGACCGCGGGATCGGTCTCGTCGCTGAGCGCCGAGTTTTCCGGCGGTGTACTCCAGGGGAACGTCAATTACAAACGCTACACGGGCAATTTCTCGTGGTTCCGGAACGTGTTTTGGAAGCTCACCTTCCACATGAGCATGGAAGCCGGCCTGATCGACGGGCTGAGCGATCCGCAGGAAGTGCAGGACTTCGAGAAATTCCGGCTCGGCGGCAACCGGCGGTACGCCCTGCGCGGATACGATTTCTACGAGGTCGTGCCCGAGGGAAACGATATCTATGTCGGCGGGAGATTCATGACGAGCTTCACGCACGAGCTCCTCTTTCCCTTCACCGACGCCGTGTACGGGCTCATGTTCTTCGACGCCGGCAACACGTGGAACTCCTTCACGGAGGCCAACCCCTTCAATCTCCGGCGCGGGGTCGGCTTCGGCGTTCGGGTCGAGATGCCGGCGCTCGGAAACCTCGGATTCGATTATGGCTACGGCTTCGAT
>JBFYZJ010000302.1:0-4483 GCA_041309565.1 Candidatus Krumholzibacteriota bacterium | reverse complement strand
CCGCCGATCATGATGAAGTTCGTGAGCCTGCTCACGAAGAAGCACGACATCGCGACCCTCGTGAGCCTCAACACGATCATGGTGGACGGCACGGGGATGTGCGGCGCCTGCCGCGTCACCGTCGGGGACTCGACGAAGTTCGTCTGCGTCGACGGACCGGAGTTCGACGGGCACAAGGTCGATTTCGACGAGATGCTCAAGCGCCTCAGGGCGTACGAGACGGACGAGAAAACGTCGCGCGAGATGTTCGAGAAACACGACAAACACGACTGCCAGTACAAATAAGGAGGCAGCGGCGCGCGCGCCGCGCGAGCGATGGAAGAGAAGAAACTCACGACGAAGGAACGGCTCCTCATCAATCCCGTGGTCATGCCGCAGCAGGATCATCGGGAGCGCGTCCATAACGTGAACGAGGTGCCGCTCGGTTTCACCGCCGAGATGGCGCTCGAAGAGTCTCAGCGTTGTCTCCAGTGCAAGAACGCCCCGTGCGTGAAGGGCTGCCCCGTCTCGATCGACATCCCCGGCTTCATCGCCCAGATCATCGAAGGGCGCTACCGCGAGTCGATCAACAAGATCAAGGAAACGAACATACTCCCCGCCGTCTGCGGCCGCGTGTGTCCCCAGGAGGAGCAGTGCCAGAAAACCTGCGTCGTGGGGAAGAGCCACAAGGACGTGGCGCTCGCGGTCCAGATCGGCAAGCTCGAGCGCTTCGCCGCCGATTGGGAGATGGAGCAGGGGGAGGCCGAGGTGCCGGTCATCAAGCCGCCGACGGGGAAGAAGGTCGCCGTGGTCGGCTCGGGCCCCGCGGGGCTCACCGTGGCGGCCGACACGCGCCGCGAGGGGCACGACGTGACGATCTTCGAGGCGCTCCACAAACCGGGGGGCGTGCTCATCTACGGGATCCCCGAGTTCCGGCTCCCGAAGCGCATCGTCATGCGCGAGGTAAAGAATCTCCAGAAGATGGGGGTCACGCTCCGCACGAACTACGTCGTCGGCAAGCTCTCGACGATCGACGAGCTCTTCGACGAGGGATTCGACGCCGTGTTCGTCGCCACCGGCGCTGGGCTCCCGCTCTTCATGCACATCCCCGGCGAGAACCTGAACGGCGTCTACTCGGCGAACGAGTACCTCACGCGCGCGAACCTCATGCAGGCGTATTCCTTCCCGAACACCGACACGCCGATCGCCCGCGCGAAGAACGTCGCCGTCTTCGGCGGCGGGAACGTCGCGATGGACTCGGCCCGCACGGCGCTCCGGCTCGGCGCGGAGAACGTGTATCTCGTCTACCGCCGCTCCAAGAAGGAGATGCCCGCCCGAGTGGAAGAGGTCGAGCACGCCGAGGAGGAGGGCGTTCAGATGATGCTCCTCCAGAATCCCGTGCGGATCATCGGCGACGACAACGGCTGGGTGAAGGAGATCGAGTGCATCAAGATGGAGCTCGGCGAGCCGGACGAATCGGGCCGCCGCCGTCCGGTGGCCGTCAAGGGGAGCGAGTTCCGGACTGCGGTGGACGTCGTCATCGTCGCGATCGGCAACGCCTCCAATCCGCTCGTCCCGACGACGACGCCCGACCTCGCGGTGAACAAGTGGGGCAACATCGTCGCCGCCGAGGAAACGCTCAAGACGAGCAAGAAGGGCGTCTTCGCCGGGGGCGACATCGTGCTCGGCGCCGCCACGGTGATTCTCGCGATGGGGCAGGGGCGGAAGGCCGCGCTCGCGATCAACGAGTACCTCAAGACCGGCGTGTGGTGATTCTCTGAAAACTGATGCGCGGAACGCCGTCGGGGAAACTTTCGCTTGACTCTATGTATATATGCACATATATTCATACCCATGAAATACGAAGAGGCAAAAGCGAGAGCCGACATCATGAAGGCGCTCGCGCATCCCGTCCGCTTTCTCCTGGTCGACGCGCTGAGCCGCGGCGATCTGTGTGTAAACGAGCTCAACGAGCTGGTGAGCGTCGATCAATCGACGCTCTCGCGGCATCTGGCGCAGCTCAAGAAGGTCGGGATCGTGAGCGAGCGGAGAGACGGGACGAAAATCATCCATCATCTGGCGAGCCCGTGCATTCTCCGGGCCGTCGACTGCTCGATGCAGGTGCTGAAGACGGAGCTCAAGCGGCGAAGCGAAGTCCTGGAAGGCGGCGCGCGTGAAAAGAGAGCTTAAGATCCTGCTGTGGCTCGTCGCGGCGTTCCTCGGCGCCTATTATCTGCCCGCGGAGCTCCCCCGGTTCCAGAGCGCGGTCGTCGAGTCCTTCCGGCTCGTCCGCTGGTACGCGCGGGAGCACGTGCTCCTCTGTCTCGTCCCGGCGTTCTTCATCGCCGGCGCCATCGGCGTGTTCGTCAGCCGGAACGCCGTGATGAAGTACTTCGGGCCCAAAGCGAACAAAGCGCTCGCGTACGGCGTCGCCTCCGTTTCGGGGACGATTCTCGCGGTGTGTTCCTGCACGGTGCTGCCGCTCTTCGGGAGCATCTATATGCGCGGGGCGGGATTGGGGCCGGCGATCGCCTTTCTCTATTCGGGGCCGGCGATCAACGTTCTCGCCATCGTGCTGACGGCGCGGGTGCTCGGCTGGGAGCTCGGGCTCGCGCGCGCGATCGGCGCGGTGGTGTTCAGCGTCGTCATCGGGCTCCTCATGCATTTCATTTTTCTAAAAGAAGAGCGGGCCAAGGCGGCATCGGCGCAGGAAATCCATCTGGGCGACGAGGACGTTCGCGAGCGGCCGCTGTGGCACGTCGGAATCTACTTTGCCGCGATGGTCGGCATTCTCGTCTTCGCCAACTGGGCGCGGCCGGCGCAGGCGGACGGGTTCTGGGCCGCGGTCTTCGCGGCCAAGTGGAAGATCACGGCCGCCTTCGCGATCCTGCTCGGATTGGGCTTGTGGCGGTTTTTCAAGGTCAGGCCGCTCTTCATCGCGCTCGCGGCGGTCCCCGTTGCGGTGATCGGTTTTGCGGCTCCGCACTATCCGATCGCGGCCTTTGCGATCGGGGCGGCGGGGCTTGCTGTTCTCACCTTCTACGGCGGCGCCGAGCTGAAAGAGTGGCGCGGCCAAACGTGGGGCTTCGCGAAACAGATTCTTCCGCTGCTTCTCATCGGCGTGCTCGCGGCGGGATTCTTCCTCGGGAGCCCGGAGTCCTCGGACGCGGGATTCATCCCGAACAAATGGATTCAGGCGCTCGTGGGGGATTCGCCGCGCGCTCTTCTCGAGGTGATGGGGAAGCCGAACGGCCTGCGGATCGGATGGCTGGAGGCGATTTGGCCCTTGTGGACCAACCTGTTCGCATCGATCGTCGGCGCGCTGATGTATTTCGCAACGCTGACCGAGGTGCCGATCCTGCGCGGCCTGCTGGACAGCGGCATGGGGCAGGGACCGGCGCTGGCGCTCCTGCTCGCGGGGCCGGCGCTCTCGCTCCCGAGCATGCTCGTTATCAACTCGATACTGGGGCCGAAAAAGACCCTTACGTTCGTCGCGCTCGTCGTCGTTATGGCGACGATCACCGGCATGATGTTCGGCGCGATACGGGGCGGCATATAGACAAGCGAAGGAGAGGCTATGCGGAGGATTCAAATTCTGGGCACCGGCTGTCCGAAGTGCAAGGCGCTCGCGGCCAACGCCGAGGCGGCGGTCAAGGCGCTCGGCGTCGAAGTCGAGATCGAGAAGGTCGACAAGATTCAGGACATCATGAAGTTCGGCGTGATGATGACCCCCGCGCTCGTCGTGGACGGGCAGGTGAAGAGCGTCGGGAAGGTTTTGTCGGCGGCCGACATCGAGGCGCTGCTGAAGCAGTAACCGGCATGGCAAAGGAGAGGTCGATGAGGAAGAGAATCGTGATCGCGGCGGTGTTGACCGTCGCGCTGATGAGCGGGATCGCGTGCTCGCAGGAAAAGGACAAAGCGGCGGCGAAGGAAAAATCCGCGGGCACGGAAGCGTCCGCGGACAAGAAGGAGAGCGCGCCGCTCGTGACGTTCGTTGAGATCGGTTCCGTCAGGTGCGTTCCCTGCAAAAAGATGCAACCGATCATGAAGGAGATCGAGGAGGAGTACGCGGGCAAGGTTAAGGTCGTGTTCCACGACGTGTGGACGGAGGAAGGCAAGCCGTACGGGAAGCAATACGGCATCCGCGTCATTCCCACGCAGATTTTTCTCGATAAGGACGGCAAGGAGTACTTCCGGCACGAGGGATACTTCCCGAAGGAAGAGCTCGTCAAGGTGCTGAAGCAAAAGGGCGTTTGACGATGATGCCGCTGTTCGACCGCCTGACCGAGGCTCTCCAGGGGTCCCCGCTCATCGCCCTCGCCGCGTCGATGGCCTGGGGCGTATTGAGCATTCTCCTGAGCCCCTGCCACCTGTCGAGCATTCCGCTCATCGTCGGGTTCATCGACGGCCAGGGAGCCGTCACGAAGAAACGCGCGTTCGCGCTTTCCGGGCTCTTTTCGCTCGGGATCCTCGCGACGATCGCCGCGATCGGTGCAGTCACCGG
>JBFYZJ010000301.1:0-6412 GCA_041309565.1 Candidatus Krumholzibacteriota bacterium | reverse complement strand
CCGAGACGCTCCTCGAGCTCCTTGAGACGCTCCTGGAGCATCTTCATCTCTTCCTTGAGCTTCAGCGCCTCTTCCTTGCTCCGGTCCGCTTCGATCCACCCGGGCGGCGCCGGCGCCTTCTTCACTTTCATCGTCCCCTGATCGAACGGCGCGATGAACACGCCGGCGGACGCGTAGGTCTCGTCGGCTTCGAGGACATAGCTCTTCTTGACTCCCTTGCGAAGTATCTCGAGCGTGACCTTTTCTCCCTTCTCGATATCGGATAACTCGCTCGTCACGCATTCGACGGTCTCGACGGCCTCACCGTTGACGCTCGCGATCACGTCCCCCCCCTTGATTCCTGCCTTCTCGGACGGGCTTCCCTTCTCGACGATGTACACGAGCGCGCCGGCGCCGTTCTTCACGCTGAAGTATGGAGCAAGATCGTCGTTGAGATCGAGCAGGACCATCCCGAGGTGCCCCTTCATCATGGATTTCACGTACGTCCTACCGGCTGACCGGTACGCATCTTTCAGCATCTCGTCCATATCCACGACGGTGTAGGAGCCGAGCGCGTCCTTGACGGCTTGGGGATCGCGGCGCTCGAGCGTTACCGTGAGCTTCTTCTCTTTCCCCTCGCGGAAGATCACGACCGCCACCTTGTCCCCCGCCTTGCGCCCCTTGACGAGCTTCCCGAGCTGTGTCGCATCCTCCACCTTGACGCCGTCGAATTGGTAAACGATGTCGCCGCTATCGATTCCGGCCTTTTCGGCCGGACCGCCTGGGGCCACCTTCGCGATCAAGACGCCGCTGGCGTGAGGATAGGATGCCTTTTCCCTGATACGGCCGGTGAGCTCATCCATGAAAATGCCTATGTACGTGCAGCACTCTTTCCCCTTCTCGGCCTCTTGAGCGCCACCGACGACGCCGATGATGCCCGGCGCTTCCTGGGCATGCAGGGACGCCGCGCCCGCTCCCCCTAGCATCGCACACGCCGCGCCCACGGCCAGAATCCCCAATAGTGCTGTTCTTTTCATCCATCGGGACGCGTGGCGCGCCCCCTCACCTCCTCGAATATCGGTTCACCGGTGTCCATAGTCCACCGGCAGACATTATCTCCTCCGATGAGTTTATAGTCCGGAGAGGCACCGAAGTTTCATATTTTTATCGATGAGAGAGAATAGACCGGTACACCGAGACAATCCGCTCGCCCCAGAGATCCTCATTGTATCTCTCGAGCACGCGAACGCGCGCCCTGCGGCCCAGCTCTTTCAACTTATCTTCTTTATTGACAATAGCTTGTATGGTATCAGCGAGCGCTTTCTCGTCCCCGCGCGGCGTAACGGCGCCGGTATCCCCGATCACCTCCGCCATGTCGCCTACATCGGTCGAGACGCACGCCACTCCCGAGGACATCGCCTCGAGAAGGGCCATCGGCACGCCCTCGCTCCGCGAAGGAAGCAGGAACACATCGAGCAGCGGATAGAGCGCTTCCAGATTGTCCCGCTCGCCGGGGAGCGAGAATATCCGATCGATCCCGAGCTCCCGGGCGAGACGCTCGCACACGGATCGCTCCTCCCCCTCCCCGAAGATCACGAATCGCAGCTCCGGCGCCCCGGGGCGGGACGATCGCTCCAGCGCGAGCCTCGAAGCCGCCCGCAGCATGAGCGGGTAGTTCTTGACGGGCTTCAATCCGCCTGCCGACCCGATGAGAATGAAATCGCGGGGAACCGGGTCACGGTAGAGCTCCGTGCAGAGCGCCGCCCTGCCCCGCTCCCGATCCTCCCCGGAGAGCGGCCGAAACCGTCCGGGATCGACGGCATTCGGAATGAGCGCGACCTTCGCGGGCGCGAAGCCCGTCCGGATCGCTTCATTCGCCGCCCCCGAGCTCACGGCGATACACGCGTCGAACCGCGGCGCGACAGCCCTCGCCGCGAGCCGGCGCCAGCCGCGGAATTCGAGCCCCGCGCTGTGCCGGGTGGCGACGAGCGCGGCGGGCGCGACGAGAGCGGCGAACGCCGCGGCGACCTCGGCATGGAAGAGGTGCGCGTGGAGAATCTGCGGCTTGAAGCTCCCGGCGATTCTCCGTATCCCCGAAACGGCGCGCGGCGCCGGCAGGGCGCGCAGCGATCCAAGCGGCAGTCTGAAGAGCGGGAATCCCTCGTCGAGGAAACGGCTCTCGAGTCCGTCTTCGGCGGTCGACAGCGTGCATACGGCGATCTCGTGCCCGCCCGCGCGCAGATGCCGGCTCAGGTTGAGCAGATGGCGCTCCGCGCCGCCGGTCCGAAGGGAACTCGTGAAGAATAGGATGCGGTAACGATCCATGCGCGGGGACGATCAGGTGATGCGCTCGAGCTTCTCGACGCCCTTGTGCTTGTCCTCGTACGAGAGATCCTTCTTCCCTTCGATGACGCGGAGCCTCGGCGTGAAGCCGGCGTGCTCGTGCGCGTCCCGCGTGGTCTCCGCTTTCTCCCACGAGGAGAGGCGGTCTCCGCCGAGATAGGTCACGATCGCCGCGATGGACGCCGCGTTCACCATCACGAAATAGAACGGGATGAACAGGATCCTCGACTGGACGCCGCCGCGCCGCAGAAGCGCGCCGACGATCGCGAGAATGTAGAACGCGTTCTGGAGAACAAAGAGAGCGCGGAAAACCGGATGGGCCAGGAGCAGGAGGTTCGCCGCGTACAGCGCGGGCATGAGCGGCCCCACGCACCACCGGACGAGCTTTCTCGAGATGAACTGGAAAATGCGGAACGGACCGCCGAAGTTGCCCCGGAGGGCCCTGAAGCCCGTGAGCCCGCGGACGATGATCCGGCGCTTGCGCGCGAACTCCTCCCGGAAGAAGAAGGACGACTTCTCATACGCAATCGCGTCCCCCTCGAAGACGACGCCGTATCCGCGCGCGGCGACCTCCGCGGGCAGCTGGAAATCGTTCGCGACGTCCTTGGCGAGCGGGAAGAAGAGCTCCCGGCGGACCGCAAAGATCGTCCCCGTCCCGACGAGCACCGAGTTGATCCTGCTCTCGAGCGCGTTGAGGAACGACTCGTAGCGCCAGTAGAGGCTCTCCCCTTTCCCCACGTACGAATGATTGGTCACGTAGACGAGCTTGCCGACGACGCATCCGATATCGTCCTGCGCCAAATTGCTGACGAGCATGCGGATCGCGTCTTCGCGGTAGAACGCGTTCGCGTCGGAGAACACGAGCACGTCTCCGTCGAGACCGAGGACCGCGCGGTTGAGCGTCGCGCTCTTTCCCTCGCGTCGATCGAACGCTTTGAGCGCGACTCCGCGGCTCTCGTATTCCCGAACGATATCGTTGGTCCCGTCGACGGAACCGTCGCTCGCGATCACGATCCTGAGCTTGTCTTTCGGGTAATCGAGCGCGAGGCTGTTCTCGATCTTGTCTCGTATGATGCGCTCTTCGTTATGTGCGGAGATGATCAGGATTACGCGGGGCGTATAGTTGTCGTTCCGGAGGACGCGGCGACCGCGGAAAAGCCCGATGAGGTAGAGAACGACGGGGTACCCGACATACGTGTACAGCACGATGCCGAGAATGGATATAACTACAACCCCTGCCGCGATTTCCACGTTTAGTCCCTCCGCTCGAAGATATTAATTAATACCATACCCTCGAAAATGGTCAACGACAATTTGGCGGGAGGGTAAAAAAACGTCGCTGACCGTTTTCTCATGGCATTCCTCCTGAACGCCGACCAACGCACGAAAAACGAGAAAACGATAGCGATGTTTCGATAGGGCTCCTTCTCCCTGAAGTATAGTGATTCGACCGCGCGGAGTCAAGCGGTAATGCCCCCGGGACCGCCTCCGCGGGGCTTCGTTCAGCGAGCCGCCGGCGGCGAGTATTTCGTGACGCCGCCGTATTGCGTTCCGATCCAGACCGCGCCGCCGCGGTCCTCGCACAAAGCCCGGATGTAATTGTCCGAAAGCCCGTTCGACGCCGCGATTCTCGACCAATCGCCGTTCCGCCACACGAAGACCCCTCCGCCAGCCGTGCCGAGCATCACGTCCCCCCCCGTCGTGCCGAGCACCGCGGTCCCCCTCGTCCCCCTCCATGCGCCGGGCAGCTCGAGCAGCTGCCAGCCCGACGTTCCGAGGCGGTAGACGCCGGCGGGAGAGCCGACGAGACAGTTCCCCGCCCGGTCGAATCCGAGGCAGTATCCGCCCGCCGGAGCGGATGAATCGGCTCCGTGCGCGGCGTCGCTCATGAAGCGGATCGCGGGATCCAGCGGCCCGAGCGCATCGGCCGCGCGAGCCGTATCCACAGCGGCGCTTTCGGGCCGCGGCAGCTCCAGCCGCGCCCACACTCCCTGCGCGCGATGCGCGACCTCCCCCGTTCTCGTCACGATCCACGGATTGCCCCGCGGATCGAGGGCGAGATCGACGATCGCTCCGGCAGGCAGATTGTCCTCGCGGTCGAGCGCGTTCCAGGAGCCGGCCGTGCGCGTCACGAGGCCCCCGTCGAACGTCGCGAACCACAGCGCCCCCGCGGGATCCCGAACGACCCGCGTGAAGTGCTCCGTCGCGAGCCCGCTCTTCCGGTCGAACACCTCCCAGGCGCGCCCCGCATAGTGGAGGATGCCGAAACGGGTCGTGCACCAGATTTCCCCGTTTTCCACCGCGACCAGATCGGTTATCTCCCCCGCGTACAGCCCGGGAGGCGGCGCATTCTTCACGAGCGTCTCCCGCACGCTGTAAACGTCCGAACCGGCGGCCAGCCACAGCGAGCCGCCGCCCGCGTAGATGTGCGCGACGCGGCGTTCGGGAAAGGACTGCGGAACGGCGAGCTCCTTCACGTCGTGTCCGTTGACGACGAGCACCGTGCCGTCGTCCGTTCCCGCGTAGCAGACCCCTTCGACATCGTGGCGGAGGGAGAGAAACCGGCGCTGCTTCGACCCGCGAGCGCCGGGGACGATCTGCGTCCACTCGGATCCGTCGAACACCGAAATCCCCGAGGCCCCGGCCGCCCACACACGCCCCGTCGAATCGAGGCTGAGGGCGTTCACCTCGGCGCCCGGCGCCCCGCCGGCGCCGTCGAACGAGCGCATTCTCCCGAAACTGTACACGGCCACTCCCTGCCCGGCGATCGCGAGGAACAGATTTCCGTCCTCGTCGAACAACGCGTCACGGACGGCCCCGATCGGCAGGCGGCTTCCGTACCGGAGCGATTTCCATCCGAGCGAATCGGCGCATATCAGACCGCTCGCCGTGCCGAAATAGACGGCGCTCGAGTTCTCCTCGGCGATCGCGAGGACGCGCTCGTCGAGCAGCGAATCCTGCGCGCCGAACACGGTGAGCTCGTCGCCGACGACGAACCCGCACCCGTTCCCGTCGCTGCCGATCCAGAGCCTCGTCTCGCCCGGCACGATGCAGGTGACGCGCGACAAGAGCGGCGCCGATTCCTCCGGATACCACGTCCATGCGCCGTTCGAACGGACGCCGATCCCGTGGTCGCCCCCGATCCAGAGCGCGCCGCGGTCGTCCACCGCGATCGCTCTCACCGAGATCGATCGGGGACCGCTCACCGGCGCGATCTCGTTGTCCCGCGTCGAACAGGCGAAGAGTCCTCCCTCGGTTCCGATCCAGAGCGTGTCGTCCGCGACGGCGAGCGAGCGCACCTCCTTCGCCGAGCAGAGCACGGAGAATCTCCCCGGAACGGGACGGCTCCCGTTCGCCTCGAGAGACGAAAGAGAATGCCGTTTCCCCGCGCGCAGCCACGCCCCCCCGGCGCCGCCGGCCGGCGCCGCCGTCAGCACGAGCATCATCGCCGCGATCGCCAGCGGCGCCGCGGCCGAACGAATCATCATACGCATGCATGAACCTCGATTTTCAGATCGACAATCACCGGTCGAAACGCACCTGGAATGTAAAACAAGCGGTGGGCTTATTCAAGAGGAGAGCGGTCGCTCGCGAGCAGCGCCGGGGCGCTCGTATGCACGAGATCGTTCAGGAGGACCGACAGGTCGCCGCCGCCGAGGACGTTCGACGCGCTCAGGAACGAGGCTTCGCCCGCGGGAGCGGCTTCGGCGTTCTCGCACATGTACTTCAGGACATCGATGAGCGCCACGCGCCCGCCGGTATGCGCCCGGAGATGCCCGTCGATCGCTTCGGCGGCGAGGAATCCGCCGTCGTACAGGAGATTGACCATGTTCTTGTCCGCCATATCGCTGTTCCCCGCGCTGCCGATCGAGACGCGGCCCGCGTAGGGATTGGCGCGGTACCGTTCGGCGATCATCCGGCGCCGGGTCCCGTACTGGCCGTCCGTGATCACGCGCGCGCCGCGCAGCACCTGGTAGGAGTAGTAGTTCGTCACCCCTTCGGTGAACCAGAGAAATTCCCCGCCGGCGGACCCGATCGCCTCGCCGTTCCAGTTGTGGAAGAACTCGTGCGCGATGATCGCCATCGGCGC
>JBFYZJ010000300.1:0-5734 GCA_041309565.1 Candidatus Krumholzibacteriota bacterium | reverse complement strand
CGAAATCGACGCTCTTGTCGGCGCCGCCGAGCACCTCGCCGCTCACCTTGAGCAGCAGCCTCTTGTACCTGAGCTTACGTTTCACGGACATCTCCTTTTCCCTCGCCGGGAGGCGCCGTTCCCCGTTTCCGGAAACGCGCGGGCGATAAAAGGGCGCAGGGGGGAACCCCCCTGCGCCCCGGTATTCACGGCCGCCGTCCCATTTCGCACATCGGGGATATCAGCTCAAATCCTCCCCCAGCTGGAACCGGCTGAATCGCCGCACGATGATGTTCTCACCGAGCTTCGCGATCGTGTTCGTCACCAGCTGCCCGACCGTCTCCTGATCGTTCTTGATATACGGCTGATCGAGGAGACAGGCCTCATGGTAGAACTTCTCCAGCTTCCCTTCAACAATTTTATCGAGCACGTTCGCCGGCTTGCCGCTCGCGGCCGCCTGGTTGTGATAGATCTCGCGCTCGCGCTCGATGATCGCCGGCGACAGATCCTCCCGTCGCACGACGATCGGCGCGGCGGCCGCGATCTGCATCGCGAGCTCCTTGCCGAGCGTCTGAAAATCGGCGGTGCGGGCGACGAAATCGGTCTCGCAGTTGATCTCGAGCATGACGCCGATCTTCGATCCCGGATGAATGTACGAGAAGATGAGCCCTTCCTTCGCTTCCTTGCCGGCGCGCTTGGCGGCCTGCGAAAGGCCCTTCTCGCGCAGCACCTTGATCGCCTTCTCGAAGTCGCCGTCGGAGTCGATGAGCGCCCGCTTGCAGTCCATCATGCCGGCGCCCGTCTTCTCGCGCAGCTCCATGACCCGTTTCGGTGATATATCCATTCCGTATCCTCCGCTGTGCAGTGCGTTGCTCCGCGGGCGTCTCAGCGCGCGGATCCCTCATCCTCGATATCAACGTCCGCGGCCGTCTTCTTGCTCGCCGGACGCTTCGGCTCCGCCGCGTGTTCCGGCTTCTCCGCCCGATCGACCTTCCTGCTCTTGTCCTCGAGGAATTCCTTGTTCTTCATATACCTGCCCCTGCCCTCGATGATGGCGTCGGCGAGCTCTTTCGTGAAGAGCTTGATCGATCTGATCGCGTCGTCGTTCGCCGGAACGGCGAAATCGACCTCGTCAGGATCGGCGTTCGTATCGACGAGCCCGATGATCGTGAGCCCGAGCTTGCGCGCTTCCTTGACCGCGATCTCTTCCTTCTTCGTGTCGACGACGACGAGACACGACGGTATGGCGGTCATTCCCCTGATGCCGGAGAGCACCTTGAGGAGCTTCGCCTTCTGCTTGTTGACGCTGAGGATCTCCTTTTTGGACAGCTGGTTGATCCGGCCGTCCTTCTCCATCGCCTCGAGATTTTCGAGACGCTCCATGCTCATCTTGATGGTCTTGAAGTTCGTGAGGATGCCGCCGAGCCACCGCTCGTTGACGTAGTACATCCCGGAGCGGGCCGCATCCTCCTGGATGCTCTCTTTGGCCTGCCGCTTGGTGCCGACGAAGATCGTGGTCTTGCCCTCCGCGGACAGGCTCTCGATCGCCCGGTAGGCCTTCTCGAGCTGCTCCATCGTCGATCGGAGGTCGATGATATAGATGCCGTTTTGTTCTTTGTAGATGTAGGGCTTCATTTTCGGATTCCAGCGCCGGGTCTGGTGCCCGAAATGAGCGCCCGCCTCGAGCATATCCTTGATGGTGACGTTCACCGTGCGGCCTCCTTTGGTTGCGCCTCCACCCCTCTCGGGCGGACCCAATCCCCGTGCTCGGGGACACCGCGGATCCTTACGAGGGATGTGTGTAATCGAGCGAAATTATCTCTTGGAGAACTGGAACTTTCTCCGTGCACCCGCCTGCCCGTACTTCTTCCGTTCCTTCTCGCGCGGATCTCTCGTCAGGAACCCCCCGACCTTGAGAACCTTCTTCTGGGCTTCGTCGTGCATGATGATCGCGCGGGCGATGCCGAGTCTGAGCGCTCCGGCCTGTCCCGCGACGCCTCCCCCTTTCACCGTCGCCTTGACGTCATACTTGCCCAGCGTGCTGGTCACCTGGAACGGCTGTCTGACGACCATGGAGAGGCTTTCGCGATGCAGATACTCGTCGACATCGCGCCCGTTGACCGTGACCGTCCCGGTCCCGAGGGACAGGAACACACGGGCCACCGAGGATTTCCTCCTGCCGACTGCGTGGAACATCTCCTTTGCCAAAGTATCACCTCCTCCCGCGGCTCAACGAACCGATGCGAGGCACGCGGTGCGTCCGCGCGCCTAGAGCTCCAGAGCCTGCGGCTTCTGGGCTTCGTGCGGGTGCTGCGGCCCCGCGTACACCTTGAGCTTCTTGATCAGCCGTCTCCCGAGACGGTTATGGGGCAGCATCCCCTTGACCGCATGCATGATGACGAACTGCGGATTCTTCGCGATCGCGTCCTTGTACGCCGTCAAGCGGAGACCGCCGGGATAGCCCGTGTACCGCCAGTAGGTCTTCATCCCGGGTTTCTTCCCCGAGAGGGCGACGTTCGAGGCGTTCACGATTACGACGAAGTCGCCGTGGTCCATGAAGGGCGCGTAGCCGACCTTCCCCTTGCCCTTGAGAACCTGGGCGACCTTGGAAGCGAGCCTGCCGAGCGGCTTTCCGGTCGCATCCACGACGTACCAGTCGCGTCGAACCTCGCTCGCTTTCAAAATGGTTGTTTTCTGCATTTCTTCCTCCAAAGGGACATATCAATCCTCAAACGCGATTTGCTCGCGAAACAACAAAATATATACGCGGCAAGGAATTATGTCAAGCATCATTCGGCACGGCGGTATTTCGCCGCCTCTTGCGGCAGAGCGGTCACCCGCGGGCGTCCCCGCCGCCGCGCCGAGAATCAGCTATATTGCTTATATTCAACGCATTAGGGGCTTCTATAACGCCTCGCTCGGTGATGATGGCCGCGATCATGCTCGCGGGCGTGACGTCGAATGCCGGATTGTAGGCAATGGCGCCGTCCGGCGCGATCCGCATTCCTCCGCAGGAAACGACCTCGGCCGACGAGCGCTCCTCGATCGGAATGTCCCGGCCGGATGCCGCGCGAGGATCGAAGGTCGACCACGGCGCCGCGACGTAGAGCGGCTTGGCGAACTTCTCGCAAAGCACGGCGAGCCCGAACGTCCCGATCTTGTTCGCCGTGTCCCCGTTCGCGGCGATGCGATCGGCCCCGACGATCGCGGCGTCCACCGATCCCCGCGCGAAAAGAGACGCGGCCGCGCCGTCGCACAGCAGCGTATGAGGAATCCCCCGCCGCGCGAGCTCCCATGCGGTGAGCCGGGCGCCCTGCAGCAGCGGACGCGTTTCGTCGACGAAGACGTGGAAGCGCTTCCCGTTCTCCCACGCCGTGTAGAGCACGCCGAGCGCCGTGCCGAATCCGGCGGTCGCGAGCCCTCCCGCGTTGCAGTGGGTCAGGATTCTCATGCCGTCGCGGACGAGGCCCTCGCCGTTCCTCCCGATCGCGTACTCGATCTCGAGCTCCTCGGCGTGGATGGAGAACGCCTCGCTCGCGACCGCGGCGCACACCGCAGCGGCGTCCGTTCCCCCGAGGGCGGCGACCCGCATCATCCGATCGAGGGCCCACGCGAGGTTCACGGCGGTCGGTCTCGTCGCGGCAAGCCGTTCACGGGCGGCCGCGAGCGCGGCGCGCAGCTCCTCCGCACCGATTCCCGACGCATCGAAGCTTCGCGGCCCCTCGACGCGATCGAAGAAGTAGCCGGGGCGCGGCCGGACGCCTCTCGCCAGAAGGCTCTCGAGCGCGACGAGCATGCCATAGGCCGCCGCGATGCCGATCGCCGGCGCGCCGCGCACGCGGAGCGAAGAGATGGCCTCGGCCGTCTCCTCGAGCCCGTCGAGGCGCACGATCAGCTCCTCGCCGGGCAGGCGCGTCTGATCGATGATCTCCACCGCCCCGCGGCGGTAATCGACGGTCGGAATGATGATCACGCCTGATTCCTTTCGAGCCTCGCGAGCATGTCGAAGAGCAGGCGCACCGGCAGGCCGACGACGTTGAAATAGCAGCCGTCGATCTTCTCGACGAAGGGCGCGGCGTATCCCTGGATCGCGTAGGCGCCCGCCTTGCCGAACGGCTCGCCGGTCCCGACGTACCGCTCGACCTCCTCCTCCGACAGGGTCCGGAACCGGACGCTCGTCCGCTCCGCCTCCGCGAGACGGCGCCCGTCCGGAGCGACGACGGCCACCCCCGTCACGACCTCGTGCGTCCGGCCCGAAAGCGCTCGCAGCATCGACGCCGCGTCCGCCCCGTCGGCCGGCTTTCCGAGCCTCGCGTCGCCGCACACGACGATCGGGTCGGCGGCGACGATCGTGGCGCGCGGCCTCGCCAGGCGCGCCGCGTCCGCCTTCCGCTCGGCGATGAGAATCGCGAAGCGCGCGTGATCGGCGCACCCGATGCCGTTCTCGTCGACGCCGGTCGGGAGCACCTCGAACTCGAAGCCGAGCCGCTCGAGGATCTCGCTGCGGCGCGGAGACGCCGAGGCGAGCACGAGATTTCGCTGGAGATCGAGTCCCAGAAACGGATTCATCGCCGTTATCGCTCCCTCACGCCTCGCCGGCGCCGCGGTCGATGATGAGCGTCACGGGGCCGTCGTTGACGAGACGCACGCTCATCTTCGCGCCGAACACGCCGGCGGCGACCTTCGGATAATGGCTCTTCAGGCGATCGAGGAATTTCTCGTACAACGCGCGCGCCTCGTCGGCCGGTGCGCTCTCGAGGAAGTCGGGGCGCCTCCCCTTCCGGCAGTCGCCGTAGAGCGTGAACTGCGAGACGACGAGCACCTCTCCCCCGTGATCGAGCACGGAGCGGTTCATCTTGCCGTCCTCATCCTCGAAGATCCTCAGATCGAGGCATTTTCGCGCCATCCACTCGAGGTCTCCCTCCGCGTCACCGCTCCTGAAGGCGGCGAGCACGAGGAGCCCAGGCCCGATCGACGAGACGACCGCACCGTCGACCGCGACGCTCGCTTCGCTCACCCGCTGCACGACGACGCGCATCGCGCGCACCCCCGCTCGATCAGCCGTCCGCGATCTGCCCGCCGTCCCGATCGCCTTCCGAGAAGCGGATCGCGACGATCTGGAGCTGCGGCTCGACCTTGCCCTGATACACGTTCTTCCTGAGATTGATGAGGACGTCGATCCGCCGCCCGATGACGTCGGCGGGCTTCCATGCCGCCGCGAGTGCGAATCCGATGAGATCGCGCGCGTCCCCGTTCCGGTCGCGCGCCTCGATCTTGAGGTGCCCATCCCCCACGATCCGCGTGCCCCGCTGCGCTTCGATATCGCGGATCAGGAGCACCGGCTCCGGATTGCCCGGGCCGAACGGCCCGAGCCGCTCGATGAATGAAAAGAGAGAGAGGGTGCAATCGCCGAGCGGAACCTCCGCGTCCGCCTTGAAAACGGGAGGCTCGGCGGGGCGGCTCGTGATCTCGTCGACGACGTCCTCGAACATGCGCTGAAAATCGGGAATCGCGTCTTCCCGGATGCTGAATCCGCCCGCTTCTTTGTGCCCGCCGAACTCGATGAGATGCTTGGCGCATCGCTCGAGCGTTTCCTTGATGTTCACGACGCCGGCCGATCGCGCTGATCCTTTCCCGACGCCGTCGCGAACGGCGATGAGGATCGATGGCAGGCTGTACCGCTCGGCGAGGCGCGCGGCGCCGATCCCGACGACTCCCTCGTGCCACGACGACGACGAGAACACGAGCGCCCGCG
>JBFYZJ010000299.1:0-3494 GCA_041309565.1 Candidatus Krumholzibacteriota bacterium | reverse complement strand
TCAGGGGCACTGGGCTTCCGCTGGAGATCCTGACGCACGGGCTCAGGCAGCTTATCATCCCCATCGTTCACAAGGATACGCTCATGAACATGAAACCCGACCTCATCAAGCTCAACCTTCTTAACCGCAAGTTAGACATACAGACGAACGACATCTTCACCCTCGAGCCGGTGAGCGACGACGCCTCGGTCTACTCGAGGACGTTCTCCCCGGCGATCGGGCTCTGGGAGGAAGTCGGCTCGGGAAGCGGCTGCGGGTCGATCGGCGCCTACCTCGTAAGGCACGGCGTTTTGAACCCCGGGGCCATCATCGTCGAGCAGGGGACAGATCTCGATTGCCTCGCAAGGGTCCACGTCGAGATTGACGATATCCAGGGATCGAACATATCGCTCAGGATCGGCGGCCTTGCCGTCACCTCGATCGTGCAGAACGTGAACTTCGAGGAAGGCAGCATTACCCTCTGCTAGGCCCGTTGATTGCGCCTGAGCCAAGTCCGCCCGATCCCTTCGCGAGAATCGCGGATGTCCCAAATTTTCTCTGGCAAATTCATTTTCGTTTGTTATAGTGTCGCGGTAGCGGGACCACGGAGGTTCGGATGCAGACGAACACTGTATCGTTGAAACGCGATCTTGGGCTTGCCGCCGCGACCGCCATCGTGGTCGGTAACACCATCGGCTCGGGCATTTTCATGGCGCCGCAAGCTCTGGCCGCCGTGGCGAACCCGACCGCGGCGATGACCGCGTGGATCATCACCGCCATCGGCTCCTTCCTGCTGGCGGTCTGCTTCGCCAAAATGGGAGCCGCCTACCCGGCGACCGGAGGCCCCATCGTTTTCACCCGCAAGGCATTCGGCGAGTTCCCCGCCTTTCAGATAGCGTGGATCTACTGGATCGGGAGCTGGGTCGGCAACGCGACCATCATCACCGGTTTTGTGAGCTACTTCACCTATTTCTTCCCGGTATTCGGCCAGGTACGGATCCTGGCCTTTCTCCTTTCCTCAGCCGTTCTGTGGACTTTCACCATTATCAATATTCTAGGCGTCCGAAAGGCCGGGAACCTCGGCATCGTCACCACGACTTTGAAGATCGTGCCGCTTCTCGCGTTTATCGCAATCGCCGCCTTCTTCTTCGAGCCGGCCAATCTCGCGACCGCCTCGAAACCGGAACTGACGGGCTTCGCCGGCCTGCCCGCCGCCATCGCCATCACGCTCTGGGCCTTTGTAGGTCTGGAGTGCGCGACCATCCCGGCGGGCGAGATACGCGATCCGTCGCGGAACATAAGGCGCAGCACCCTCTACGGCATCTTCTTCACCGCGCTGTTATACCTGATCGTCAGTTTCGTGGCGATGGGAGGGATGCCGCAGGCCGACCTCGCCGTCTCGTCGGCTCCCCTCGCCGACATCATCACGAGGGTAAGCGGCATTTCATGGGGCGGCCCCCTGATCGCCTTCGGCGCAGTCATCTCGACGCTCGGCGCAGTCTCGGGCTGGGTGCTCACGACGGCCCGCAGCGCCTACTCGGCGGGCGAGAGCGGCCTGTTCCCCGCCGTCATGGCGAAGGTCCATCCCCGGACGGCGACGCCCCATGTCGCCCTCATCGTCAGTGCCGTTCTGACCAACCTGCTGCTCATCCTCAACTATACGCAAAACCTGACATCCGCCTTCAAGATCATGCTGTTGCTGGCGACACTCGCCTTTCTGCCGGTCTATGCTTTCACCGCCGCCGCGGAGATGCAGCTGCTCGTCAGGCGGTCTTCCGACTTCTGCGTCTGGCGCTTCATCAAGGATTCGTTCTTCTCGCTCCTCGCGTTCGCGTATTCCATTTACGCGATATACGGCACCGGCGCCGAGGTAGTGATGTACGGGTTCATCCTCATGCTCCTCGGCATCCCTTTCTATGTCTATGTGCGACGTAGCGCGCGCATTTGACGGCGTGAATCGCGGCGCATACAGCTTGACACACGCGTGTCTCTTCGATACGATCCGCCAAAATTGCCGTTCTTCAGGAACCTGTAATTAAAACTCTAGCCAGAGGGTTGGTTGCCATGGATCAGGAGAAGAAATTCGTTCCGTTCGTTCCCGTTGAAACGAAAATGGCGGAGTTCACGCTGCGCGCGGTGCTCCTCGGCGTGGTAATGGCGATGTTCATGGGGGCCGCCAACGCGTACCTCGGCCTGAAGGCCGGGATGACGATCGCGGCCACCTACACGACCGCGGTAGTCGCCATGGCCGTTCTCAAGGCCCTCAAAGGGACGCTCCTCGAGGAGAACACCGCGAGAACGGTCGGCTCGATCGGCGGGAACGTCGCGACGGGCGCGATATTCACGCTGCCTGCCTTCTACATCGCGGGGATATGGAACCCGTTCTTCTCCCTGGAGCATTACATACTCTCGACGATCATGCTCGTCGTCGCCGGCATACTCGGGATCATGTTCGTGACGATCCTTCGCCGCGTCCTCGTCGAGGACGCCGAGCTTCCATTCCCCGAGTCGATCGCCGCGGCGGAGATTCACAAATCGGGGCAGAGCGGGGCGGGGAGTTCGCGCTTCCTCTTCACGGGGATGGGCGTCGGGGCGCTCTTCAGCGCCCTGGTCGAATTCAGGTTCATCGCGGAAGGATGGCAGAAGATCGTCATGATGGCGAAGGGCTCCAAGGGCGTCATGATGCTTCGCGCCCCCGGGATGAGCCCGGCGTACTTCGGCGTCGGATACATCATCGGCCCGAAACTCGGCGCGATCAACTTCAGCGGGGGCGTTCTCGCGTGGGGCCTGCTGACGCCGATGATCGCCTTCTTCATCCATCGCGGCGATCCGGGCGCGGTGACAAACTGGTCCTCCGAGCTGACCGCCGTATGGAAGGACTACGTTCGCTACATCGCGATAGGCGGGATGCTCGTCGGCGCCTTCTACACCCTTTACAAGATGCGCAACAGCCTCTTCACGGGGATCACGCGCTCCTTCTCGTACATGAGAATATCCGCGGCGGACAACGCCGCGATAGCGCGCACCGACAAGGACATCAACATACGCTGGGCGCTCATGGTGATAGGCGTGATCGCCGTCATCATGCTTTTCATATTCAATTACTTCACCGGAAGCATCGGCCCGGCGGCCGTCGCGGCCGTCGTGATGCTGTTTCTCGGGTTCGTCTTCGCGGCCGTCTCAGGTTATCTCGTCGGCATCATCGGGGTGAGCAACAACCCGACGAGCGGGCTGACCGTCGCCGTGCTCATCGTGGTGGCCCTACTCATGGTGGGGCTCGGGATGAAGGGTGTCGCCGCCGTGGCAGCCGTGCTTGGCGTCGCGGCCTTCACGTGCACCAGCGTTTCGGTCGCGGGCGAGATGATGCAGGACCTCAAGGCGGGGCACATCCTCGGATGCACCCCGTGGCGGATGCAGATCGGAGACATCTTCGGAGTCACCGCCGCCGCGCTCGTGATGTTCCTCGTTCTCTCGCTCCTCCACCTCGGGGACGTGAAGAAGGTCGTCGGCGGCGA
>JBFYZJ010000298.1:0-3149 GCA_041309565.1 Candidatus Krumholzibacteriota bacterium | reverse complement strand
CGCTCTTCGCCATGCCCTATCTCCTGAGCCAGATCGTGCCGGCGGGGTTGATGGGGCTCCTCGTGGCCGCGATGATCGCCGCCGACATGAGCACGGATTCGTCCTACATGCTCACGTGGGGGAGCGTGATCTACAACGACATCCTCGCGCCGCTTCGCCGGAAGACGCAGTGGTCCGAGAAGAAGGGCATCCTCTGGAACCGGTGCATTATCGGCGTGATTGGCGTGTACCTATTGTTCTGGGGGCTCTGGTACCGGCTCGAGGGGAATCTCTGGGAATACTGCCAGACCACGGGCACGATCTACCTCGCCAGCATGTCGATTCTCCTCATCGGGAGCGTCTACTGGAAGCGGGCGAACAACTGGGGAGCGATCGCCGCGATCGTCGTGGGCGCCGTGCTGCCGGTGCTCTCGTTGACGCTGAATCTCTTCGTTACGGTGCAGGTGCCGGTGCTGGATGCGAACGGCTTTCAGATCGCCAAGGACGGTCAGGCGCTCACGCAGACGATGGGCTGGGCGAGACATCACGTCGGCGATAATTTCGTCAACATCGGGACATACGTGCTCGTGGCCGTGGCGATGATCGCCGGATCGCTGCTCAAGCCGCGGCGCGCGCTGCAGGTGGGCGCGGTCGGCGGGGGCGATGCGGCAAATGCGGCCTGTCCAGCGGCGAAAGGAGTCCCCGCATGATCATCGGTGACATGCTCAAGAGCCATCCCTTCTGGGGGATTCTCACGCTCGCCGTGCTCGTGTGGTACTCCACGATCACCGTCTACGTGGCCATCCGGGGCTCGCTCGATATCAGGGAGATGCTCAGGCGCCTTGCAGCGCGGAAATGAATGCGCGAACGGCCTCGGCCGTCACGGCCCGGCGCGGCGCGGCGAAGAGCGAGGAATCGATCCCGGCACTCAGACGGCTCACGCCTCCCCCTACATGCAGCGCTTGAACGCCGGTAGCTGAGGCGACGCGTGCGGCATTCGCCGGTGTAAGCCCCGCCCCGGCCATGATCTCGATGCGCCCCGCGGAGCGCCGGACGAGATCGGCGATGAGTTTCTTCCCCTCCTCGGCGGATGGCGCCTGACCCGACGTCAGCAGCGTGTCGGCGCCGGCTCCGATAACGTCCTCGAACGCGGCGAGCGGATCTCGTGCGACATCGAACGCGCGGCTGAACGTCACGTGGAGAGGACGAGCGCGCGCGATAAGCGCGAGCATCCGCTCGCGGTCCACGTTGCCTTCGCGCGTGAGAATCCCGATGACGACGCCGTTCACGCCCGCTCGTTTGGCGGCGTCTATGTCGCGCTCGATGACGCGGATTTCGCTCGGCGAATACACGAAATCTCCGGCGCGGGGGCGAATGAGCACATGGAGGGGCAGCGCGCACGCCGCGCGGACCTCCTCGATCATGCCGATGCCCGTCGTGATCCCGCCGGACGCGAGATCCGCGCAGAGCTCGATGCGATCCGCGCCGCCTTCCTGCGCGGCGATCGCGGACTCGACGGAATCGAGACAGATTTCGACGATGACTCGGCTGTTCATTTGATCACGATCTCGTCGACGAATATCCAGCTTGACTCCCCGGCGCCCGGATGCCACGCCGGGCAAGGTCCCATGTTTCTTGCGATGATCTTCACGAAGCGAGCGCGCGTATCCGCGAGCGGCCGCGAATAATCGTGCGGCCCGTCCGCGAGCCTGCCGTCGGTCGCCAGATTGCCGAACGCCGCCGCCGGCTCGAACGTGACTCCGTCCTCGGACAAGAGGTATTCGACCGATCGAGGCACGAATATCCATGACGCGGTGCTCTGCAGGAAGGTCGCGCCGATTTCGGTCAGCGCCTTCGCCTCGCCGAGGTCGATCGTCGCGACGAAATCGACGCCGTCGAATCCCTGCCAGCGGCCGTCGTTGTGCCATTTCGTGCCGCGCAGTCCGTCCGTGAGGCCGCGGGTCCCGCCCGCGGTGTAGCGTTTGTAGGGGAATTCGTATTGCACGGGCAGGAACGACGCGAGGTGGCGCACGATCGTCTCGGAGCTGATTGCGCCGAAGCGGTCATTGCCCTGAAATGCCGCGGCCTTGATCGTCGCGGTGCTGTCGATGAGAAGCGGTTCCCGATACAGCGGGGTGAACACGGTCGGATCCGAGCCGTCGAGCGTGCAGCGGATCTGGGCCGTGGGCATCTCGCAGGCGAGCGTGCAGCGCGCCCGACGCGCGACCGTATCGACGCTCGAGGCGATGTTCACGAGGTATGCGCTCCGCGCGTAGTTGTGGCCGAAGGCGTCGTACCGGCGCATGAGCGGCTCGATGCGCTCGGCGAAGTCCGGCCAATTGCGCCCTTCCTTCGGGGACCAGACGACCTCGGCGAGCGCCGCCATGCGCGGGAGCGCCATGTACTGCGCGTGCGACGGGGTCGAGATGAACTCGCTCCACAGATTCGCCTGCGCGCCGAGGATGTACTTCGATTCAGCTGCGGCGAGGGCCTCGGGGATCGGCTCGTAGGAATAGACCTTCTTCAGCGTCGTATAGCCGCCGATGGCGCGCGGCTCGAACGCGGGCGTGCCCTGATAGTGGTCGAAGTAGCAGTGAGACCCGGGGGTCATCACGGCGCGATGCTTCTGCCGGGCGGCCGCGATCCCGCCGTCGATTCCGCGCCACGACATCACCGTCGCCTCCGGCGCGATGCCGCCGTCGAGAATCTCGTCCCACCCGATCAGCGATCGATGCCGCGATGCGAGAAATCGCTCGATACGCCTGATGAAGTAGCTCTGCAGTGCGGCCTCGTCCGCGAGATGCTCGCGCTTCATGCGCGCCTGACATTTCGGGCAATTCTTCCACGTCGTTCGATCCGCCTCGTCCCCGCCGACGTGGATATATCTGCCCGGGAAGAGCCGCAGAATCTCGTCGAGCACGTCCTCGAGGAACGCGAACGTCGCCTCGTTCCCCGCGCAGTAGATGTCGGCGTTCGGCCAGTATCCGCCGGGGATGACGGTGAACGGCCCGCCGGTGCACGAGAGCTCCGGGTATGCGGAGAGAGCGGCCCGGCAGTGCGCGGGCATCTCGATCTCGGGAACGATCGTGATATGCCGGTCGGCTGCGTACCGCACGATCTCCCGGATCTCGTCCTGGGTGTAAAATCCGCCGTACGTCGCCTGCTCGCCG
>JBFYZJ010000297.1:0-6130 GCA_041309565.1 Candidatus Krumholzibacteriota bacterium | reverse complement strand
CGGCGAGGCGCTCGAGCTTGTCGTTCTGCATCTGGAGCACGCGGCTCAGCTCTTCGTTCTTCTCGGCCACGCCCTGCAGCTTGCCGTCGAGGAGCTTCTGCCGCTCGCCGATCTCCTGCTCCCGGTTCTCGAGGTAGTCGACCTTCCGGTTGATGTTCTGCTCCTTCTCCTCGAGACGCCGCTCCTGTTTCTTGAGCTCCTGACGGGCCTCCTGCGTCTCCTTCTCGAATCTGAGCTTCGCCTGGTACCACTCGTCCTTCGCTTCGAGAATCGCCGCTTTCTTCTGCGTCTCGGCCTCCCGCTGGGCCTCGGCGATGATGTTCTCCGCAAGCTTCCTCGTGTGCTTGAGATGGCTCTCAGAGACCTTCTTGTTGATAAACCACCCTGCGACGAGGCCGATGAAGAGAACCAGTATCCCGGCCGACGTATAGAAAAATACATTTGGCATATTCTATCGCCCGATACACGATCGGGGTGCTCACCTCCGAGCGACTCAAGTCAACGCCTCACTGCTGGTTGCGAACGCTTTGAGATATGAGATGGTTAAATCTCTACTGCGGGAGATGCTGCGGCGCGGGACCGGCGAAGATAATTCCCCACGCTGTGCCGTGTGGAGAAGTCACCCTTTAAGCCAGAAAAGCAAGGTGGAAGTCCGCATGGCCGTTTCTGCGATCCAGGTCGAGCCGGGCTTGGCATCGGCGACCAGATATGAGACCTCCGGGCTAAAGGTGTTGGCTAAAATTTTGCCTCTCCATCACGAGCACGGTAGGGAATTTTTCGTCTCATGCACTATGAGCATATCCTCACGGTCCCCAGATCTTCGGCGAACGCCCCGGGGCAAGGAGGATCAACGCTCGACGCTGATCTTGCTATCAAGGAGCTCGCCCAATCGCGCGGCTTTTCCCTCGAGCTCGGCCTGGAGCCGTTCGCGTTCCTCGCGCTCCTGACAGAGCTCGTCCGTAATATTGAGAGCAGCCAATATGGCGATCCGCGATTGCGACATGATGCCGCTCGAATGGGCTATTTCCCTCATCTTCCGGTCCACGTATCCAGCTATCTTGTGAATATACTGAGGGTTGCCGACACCCTTGATTTTATACTCCTGACCGAAGATTTCCACCTTTTCAGTGCTCTTTTCGGTCATGAGACTGCCTTCCGAGATCAACGTAGAGCCTTTCGTGTCCGTCTTTTCCTCTCCCCGGTACCCGCCTTTATCGACCGGCCGCTGATCAGAGCTCGAGCTGATCCAGCTTCGCCAGCATCTCCTCTACCTTTCCTTTTATCTCCTCTCTCGTTTGATCGAAATCTCCAGTCTTTTTCTTTTCGATCCGTAAGATTTCGAGTTCCCTCGTTAAATCACCATTCATAATATACAATGAATCGATTTTTTCTTTCAACTCTTTATTGACCTGCTCGAGCCTCAATTTTTCTTCCTTCAGGCGGGAAATATGCTCCGCCGCCTTCGTTATTTTCTCCTCGAGCGCGTCGAGATTGATGATTCCGGTTCCTGCCATGCGCCGTCCCTCCCCTATTCGGTGCGCAACGCGGCCCCGAGCTCTCGCTCCAGGGCGCCGACAACCCTCTGAACGTCGCGGTCGACCGCGATCCCGTCAAGCGTGGCCTCGGACGACCGGAAGCTGAGCCTGAAGGTGTAGCTCCGTTTCCCCTCTCCGAGATGACCGCCCCGATAGTAATCGAAAACTCGAATAGAATCAAGATATTGTGCCTGTTTCATGATAACATTTCTAACCTCTGCGAATCGCACCCGGTCGGGTACGACGATGCAGAGATCCCGCTTCACTGCGGGGTAGGGGCTCATCTGCTCGAATCGCGGCCATTGCGAACCCGCCGGCGGCAACAGATCGAGCCGAAGGTCGAAATAGAAGATCGGAGAATCGACGTCGAACGCCTCCGAGACGCCCCGCGGGAGCAGCCCGCCTTCCGCGAGAACCGTTCCGTCGAGCACCCAGTGAAACAGCTGTCCCCCGCCGTCATGCGGTTTCACCATCTCGACCCGTCTGCCGAGACCGAACCGCTCGATGAGCGCTTCGAGCTCTCCCTTCATGTCGAAGAAATCGCTCTGCCGGCGCTGCTCCATCCACTGGAGCGGGGCGGCGTGCCGGACGAACAGCGCGGTGAGATGCCGCTCCTCCCGGGGAAGCCCCGCGCGCTCCGGTCCCGGGATGAATACCTTGCCCGCCTCGAAGATGCGTATCTCCTCGTGCTCGGCGCGCGTGTTCCGCCGCAGGACCCCCAGGAGACCGGGCAACAGGCTCGTCCGGAGGACGGACTGCGTTTCCGTGAGCGGATTGGCGATCCGAAGCGGCTCCGCCCGCTCGTCCCGCGTGTCCCATCCCATGCGCTCCGCGTCGGCGGGATCCATGAACGAGCTCGTGAGAGCCTCCGCGAAGCCGCGCGCGATAAGGTACTCGACGAGCGAATCGCTCCGCAGGTCCTCGACCGGCATTGCGGCGAAGATGCTGCACCGCGTGGACTCGTCAAGACCGATATTCTCGAATCCGTAGACTCGCGCCGCCTCTTCGACGAGATCGATTTCCTCCCGGATATCCCGCCTGAAGGTCGGGATCGACACATGCACCGTGTCGCCGTACGAGCGTGACGAGAGATCGAGGCGATCGAGCAGCGCGGCGATATCGTCCCCGGCGAGCTCGGTCCCCATGACCCGATTCGCGTGGCTCACCCTGAGCGAGACGGCACGCCGCTCGACGCTCTTCGGATCGTACATGAACTCGGTGCACGAGGCCGACGGCTTCCCTGCGCCCATATCCAGAATGAGACGGCATGCGCGCGCAGCCGCGTCCATCATGATGCCGATATCCCCCTCGCGCTCGAAACGGTACGACGCCTCGGTCTCGAGCTTGAGCCGCTGCCGCGCCGCCCGGATGAGGCGCGGATCGAACATCGCGCTTTCGATGACGAGGCGCCTCGTATCCGCGGTCACCTCGCTGTCGCGCCCGCCCATCACGCCCGCGATCCCGACCGGACGCGCGTCGTCGGCGATGACGAGGATTCCCGGATCGAGCTCGCGCTCCACCCCGTCGAGGGTTACGATCCGCTCCCCTTTCTTCGCTCGCCTGACCACGATCGAGTCCTTCGCGAGCGTATCCCGGTCGAACGCGTGGAGCGGCTGCCCGAGCTCCATGAGAACGAAGTTCGTCGCGTCGACGATGTTGTTGATCGCGCTCAAGCCCACCGACTTGAGAAGCTTCTGCATCCACGCGGGAGATGGCGCCACGGTGACGTTCTCGACGAACGCGGCCGTGTAACGGGGACAATCGGCGCCGCTCTCGATCCGCAGGTTGAAATCCCCGCCGGTCTGGAGCTCCAAGAGGTCCGGCGCGGTCAGCTTGCGCCGGTACAGCGCCGCGATTTCACGCGCAATGCCGAAATGGCACAGGAGGTCGGGACGATTCGGCGTCACCTCGAGGTCGAAGACGTATTCGGACTGCCCGAGCTTCCCCTCGAGGCTCGCGCCGGGCCGCTCGTCGAAATCGAGCGACATGATGCCGCTGTGGTCCTCGCTCAGGCCCAGCTCGGATTCCGAGCAGAGCATTCCCTCGGAGACGACCCCCCTGATCTTCGACTTCTTGATCTTGAGCCCTCCGGCGAGCACCGCCCCTTCCACCGCCACCGGCACGCGCATGCCCGCCGAGACGTTCGGCGCGCCGCACACGATGCCGAGCGGCCGCGCGCCGCCGGCGTCGACCGTGCAGAGGATGAGCCGGTCGGCGCCCGGGTGCTTCTTGACTTCGAGCACCGTGCCGAGCACGACGCCGGTGAACGGAGGCGCGAGCGATTCGATCCCCTCGACGTTCACGCCGAACATCGTCAGATCGCGCGCGAGCGTCGCGGCGTCCTCTTCGATGTCCACGTAGCGCTTCAACCAGCTGAGGCTGATCTTCACTCGAAAACCTCCCCCGCCGTTTCGGCCCAGAACTGCCGCAGGAACCGCAGATCGTTCGAGAGGAGGCGCCGGATATCGTCGATGCCGTACTTGAGCATCGCGACCCGGTCAAGACCGAGACCGAACGCGAAACCGGTGTAGGCGTCCGGATCGTACCCCGCGTTGCGGAACACGTGCGGGTGCACCATCCCGGCGCCCATGATCTCGATCCAACCGGTCCTGCCGCAGATGGGGCAGCCGGCGCCGCGGCACGCGAAGCACGACATGTCGGCTTCCGCGCTCGGCTCCGTGAAGGGGAAGAAGTGCGGCCTGAACCGCACCTTCGCGCTCGAGCCGAAATACGCCCGCACGAAATACGTCACGTCGTTCCGCAGATCGGCGAGCGACACGTTCAGGTCGACGAACAGCCCCTCCATCTGGAGAAACTCCGCCGCGTGCGAAGGATCGGGCGATTCGTTGCGGTAGACGCGGCCGGGCACGATGATGCGAAGGGGCGGCTGGTGCTTCTCCATGTACCGCACCTGCACCGGCGAGGTCTGCGTGCGCATGAGAATATCCCGGTTGATGTAGAAGGTGTCCTGCGTGTCCCGCGACGGATGATCGGCCGGGAAGTTCAGCGCCTCGAAATTGTAGTAGTCGAGCTCGACATCGGGTCCCTCGGCGAGGGAGTATCCCATGCCGATGAAGATGCGCTTGACATCGCGCAGGACCTGCTGGAGCACGTGGCGTCCGCCGGGGAGGGCACGCCTGCCCGGAAGCGTCGGGTCGCCGGCGAAATAGTCTTCTTCGGTCGCTCCTTCGGAGAGCGCGCTCCGGCGCCGCTCGTAGAGGCCCTGGATGCGCTCCCTGAGATCGTTGACAAGATCTCCGAACGCGGGGCGCTCCTCGCTCGGCAGGCTCCCGATGGAGCGAAGGAGCGTCGTGATCTCTCCCTTGCGGCCGATGAAGCGGACGCGCGCCTCTTCGAGCGCGTCGAGATCGCCGGCCCCCGCGAAGGCCCGTTCGGCCCGCAGCGCGACCTCATCGATCCCGGAGCGATCGGGCCGCTCGCTCATTGAAGTGATTCCTTCGCGATCTCCGCGAGCTTCGTAAAGCCCGCCGCGTCATTGACGGCGAGCTCCGCGAGCATCTTGCGGTTGATCTCGATGTTCGATCTCTTCAATCCGTCGATGAGACGACTGTAGCTCATGCCGTTCAGCCGCGCCGCGGCGTTGATCCGCGCGATCCAGAGCTTCCGGAAATCGCGCTTGCGCGCGCGCCGGTCCCGGTACGCGTACATGAGGGCACGATTGACGGCCTCCCGCGCCGGGCGATAGAGCGTGTGGCGGCTGCCGAAATAGCCCTTCGCCCGTTTGATGATTTTTTTCTTGCGGCTCTTCGAAGGCACGCCATGTTTCGTTCTCGGCATACTATCTATCCTCCTGCGGCTCGTGAACGCCTGCTCGTGATGGAATGAACCGCCTGTCCGTTACATGCCCAGCATCCGGCGAACGCGTCTCGCGTCGCTTGCCGCGACCGTCGTCCCCTTGCGCAGGGTGCGTTTCCGCTTGCTCGTCTTTTTCGTCAGAATATGGCTTCCGTACGCCTTCGTCCGTTTGATCCGGCCCGTTCCCGTGACGCGGAAGCGCTTGTGCGCCGCTCGATTGGTTTTCAGCTTCGGCATTGTTGTTCTCTAGCCCCCTTTTCTGTCGGATCGCGGACCGAGGATCATCGATATCATCTTGCCGACCTGTATCGCGTCCTTCTCGATGATCGCGATTTCGGCGAACTGCGTGACGATGCGATCGAGGATCTTTCGTCCCATGTCAATGTGCTCCATCTCGCGTCCCCGGAAAATGACCGTGATCTTCACCTTGTCCTTATCCTGGAGGAACTTCTCCGCGTTCCGCAGCTTGAACTGGAGATCGTGCTCCTCGATCTTGGGACGGATCTTGATCTCTTTCAGATGGGTCGTGTGCTGCTTCTTCTTGGATTCCCGGGCCTTCTTGCTCTGCTCGTACTTGAACTTCCCGAAATCCATGATCTTGCAGACCGGCGGCCTCGACGTCGGAGCGATCTCGACGAGGTCGAGACCCTGCTCTTCGGCCATCTTGAGCGCCTCGGCGGTGGCGAGCACCCCGAGCTGCTTGCCCTCGGCGTCGATGACCCTGATCTCCGGCAGCCGTATCTGCTCGTTGACACGAACCCGTTTTTCCCGTTCCTTTT
>JBFYZJ010000296.1:0-2935 GCA_041309565.1 Candidatus Krumholzibacteriota bacterium | reverse complement strand
GCGCCGCGCCGATCTGGGGCCGCGCCGTGGAGAGCGTGACGGCGACGTTCTTCCAGTCCTCGCCGGTGAACTGCTTGATCCACGCGTTGTATGCGAGATCGATCGACTCTTTCGCCGTGTCGTAGCGGATCTGGTATTCGGGCCCCCACTGCGCGCCGGGGACGTTGTAGGTGAGCGCGAGCTCGAGCGTTCCCGGGGATGCTATCTCGCAGTCGACGACGACGCGGCGGCTCCAGTCCCCCTTCGTCTGCATTTCGTTGAGCTGGCCCCTGACCCAATTGATCTCCTCGGTGAGCTTCGCGATGCGCTTCGCGAGAGCGTCGCCTTTCTCGCTCATTCGCAGGCGCTCCGAATGGATGAAATCAAGCACGCTCTTCCAGTCCTGCACGCGGAAGATCTCGGTCGCGAGCTTCGTGCTGCCCTTCTCGAAGGGAAACTTCGCGTAGTTGTCCAGAAACTCCGCGGAGCTCATGAGCGCCCCTTGCTCCATCTGGAGCGAGTCGCGCCGCGCCGTGAGCTTGTCGAGCTTTTCCTTGAGCTCCTTGTAGCGCGGGGAATCCGCCGCGAGCCCCTGCACCCGGACGATGTCGATCCCCATGATGCGCGCGCGGGCCGTGCCCGCGCCCTCGACCTGAAGGGAGGATTCGTCGAACGAGCGGGGAAGATCGCCGCAGACGAGCTTGTAGAGCCCTGCCGCGAGCTCGACCTTGCCGGTTCTCGTCACCTGCGCGCGGTCCGAGTAAACCGTGGCGGCCGCGATCCGCGTCGTGAGGGGCGTCTCCTTCGCGTCGGAGGCGCGCGCCGCACCGGCGACGAAAAGTGAGAGCGCGAGCGCGGCGAGCGAAACGGCGACCGCGGCGCGACAAACGCCAATCGAGAGCGATCCGAATCGCGCCGTTCTGTCTCTGAAGCTCATGACAACCTCCTCGGGTCGATCGATCAGAATACGACGGCGACGGAGTCCCCCTGCACGCGGACGACGTTCGTCCGCGGGGCCCATTCACGCTCCGCGTACGTGTAATTTCCGCCGGGGCCGCTGAAGTCGCCGATCTTCTTCATGGCGTTCGCGATGTTGATTCGTTCAACGCTCTTGATGTCGACCGCCTTCGCGACGATGCGCATCGCATCGTACTGGAAGATGCCGGTCGGCGTCGGCGCGACGTTGAATTTCTCGCGATACCGCGCGGCGAACTCCGGATTTCCCGAAAGCTCGAGGGCGGGGACGGCGTAATAGCACCCGTCGAGCGACTCGCCGGCGAGCGCGGCGAAGGCGGGATCCCGGAAATCGGATGAACCGACGATCGGCCCCTTGAATCCGGCGGCCCGGAGTCCGGCGAGGACGCCGGCCGCGGCCTTCCCGGCGCCGAAGACGAAGACGGCGCCCGGATCCGAGGCGAGCGCCGTGCCGACCGCCGATTTGATCGAGGCGGCATCGTCGATGAACGGCTCCGCGACGAGTAGCTTGATGCCGGCCGCCGGGAGATCGTTTTTGAACGCCTTCGCGGCGTCGAGCCCGTCGTCGCTGTTGAAATAGAGCGCCGAGGCCCGGTCGACCTTGAGCGACGACGCGAGGAAGCGCGCGGTCGTCCTGATGTCCAGCATCGTGTTCGGGACGATCCTGAACGCGTTCAAATGCATCGTGGTGATGAGAGGATGCAGGCAGCCGGCAAAGACGGGGACGACCTCGACCTCGGCCTTCGACGTGACGGCGAGGCAGGCGAATCGGGACACGACGAAGCAGACGAGTATCTTCTTGTCGAGAAGCTGGCTTTGGAAGGCCGCGACAGCCGCGGCCGGATCGTTCCCGTCGCTGTCCACGACGAGCTCGTACTGGACCATAGGGTTCGAGGCGTTGAGCTCCTCGATCGCCATCTGGAGCCCGTGGAGGTGCTGGGCGCCGATATCGGCCCCCGCGCCGCCGAGCGGCAGGATCGCGCCGATCCTGATAATTTCGGGTTTGTCGCCGCAGCCGGCCGAGAGCGCGAGAGCGCAGCAGGCGGCGGCGACAGCGATGCGTCGAAGCAGCGACATGCTCATCCCACGACCTCCCGATTGGAATTGCGCCCCTCATTCTATCAGATAAAAGCCGTTGAAAAGAACGCTTTTTCGATGCATATTAGCCGTGCCGTATAACCAAATTGCAAGGAGCCGATCGATGAAGAACCTTCACAAATTCCATATGGATACGCAGTGCGTCCACGCCGGATTCAAGGGGGACGGAACGGGCGCGGTCGTGACGCCGATCTATCAGGTCTCCACCTTCTCGTTCCGGGACGTCGATCACGGGGCGAAGCTCTTCGAGGGCAAGGAAGACGGGTACATATACACGCGCATGGCCAATCCGACGGTCCAGGCGTGCGAGCGCGCCGTGGCCCTGCTCGAGGGGGGCTTCGGGGGGCTCGGCTGCGGCTCGGGGATGGCGGCGATCCACACGACTTTCGCGGCGCTGCTCCGCGCCGGGGACCACGCCGTCTGCTCGTCGGTCGTCTACGGCCCGACCCAGACGCTGCTCGCGGGGGTCATGTCGCGCTTCGGCATCGAATCGACCTATGTCGACACGGCCGATCTGGCCGCCGTGAAAAAGGCGATGCGGCCGAACACGAAGCTCGTCTTCGTCGAGACGCCGGGGAATCCCGTCCTCTCGGTGAGCGACCTCGCCGCCATCGCGGAGATCGCGCACGCCGGGGGCGCCAAACTCGCCGTCGATAACACCTTCATGAGCCCCATGCTCCAGCGGCCGCTGTCGCTCGGCGCCGACGTCGTCGTGCACTCGATGACGAAGTTCCTCAACGGACACGCCGACGTGGTCGCGGGGATGATCGTCGTCAAGACCGAGGAGGACTACGGCGCGTTCCGGAAGATCCTGAACCAGCTCGGCGGGGTCATCGATCCCTTCAACTCGTTTCTCGTCTCGCGCGGGATCAAGACGCTCGCG
>JBFYZJ010000295.1:0-5804 GCA_041309565.1 Candidatus Krumholzibacteriota bacterium | reverse complement strand
TCAAGGAGCTCCTCGACATCGTCGATCGTCTGAGCCGCCCCGGCCCGAATTTCATCGACGTCACGAGCCCAGGCGCGGAGGTCGTCTACGAGGAACCGGCGGGCGGCATCCGGAAGAAGGTGAAGCGGAAGCGGCCGGGGACGCTCGGGATCTGCGCCCTCATCCAGTCGAAATACGGAATCGACGCCGTTCCGCACGTCCTCTGCGAGGGATTCACGCGGGAGGAGACGGAGGATTTCCTCATCGACATCCAGTATCTCGGCATCGAGAACATCATGGCGCTGCGGGGGGATGCGCCCGACCGTGACAAGCCGAAGCCCGGCGGCAAGACTTTCAACCGGACCGCGCGCGATCTCGTCGCTCAGACGGTGAGCATGAACCGCGGGGTGTATCTCGAGGATCTCATCGACGCCGAGCCGAGCAGCTTCTGCATCGGGGTCGCCGGCTACCCGGAGAAGCACTTCGCCTCGCCGAATCTCCAGACGGACATCCGGAGCCTCAAGGAGAAGGTTGATGCGGGCGCCGACTACGTGGTCACGCAGATGTTCTTCGAAAACGCGGCGTATTTCCGCTTCGTGGAGATCTGCCGCGCCGAGGGCATCGCGGTTCCCATCATCCCGGGGCTCAAGGTGCTTCACGCGCGGCATCAGCTGACGAGCATCCCGCTCAATTTCCACGTGGATATCCCGTTCGAGCTCTCGGAGGAGATTCTGCGCTCCGACGAGCCGCGCGCCGAGGAGGCGGGGGTGCGGTGGGCGGTCCGGCAGGCGAAGGAGCTGCTCGACCGCGACGTTCCGGCCATTCACTTCTACGTGACGGGACGGTCGGATCCGATCGACCGGGTCGTCGAGCTGCTCGGGATCTGAGGCGCGGGAGCCTCTCGAAAGCGATCGATTTCAGCCGCCGGGATCCGGCGGCGCATCCCCGAAAATTCCCGATACGTGTCGCGGAACTCCCTTGACATGTATGTGCATACCGAATATGCTGTGCATATTCTTTATGTACAGACACAAGGCGCATAACTTTGCCGTCGCCGTCTCGGCGACGAGTCCCGACCCGATGTACAAGCAGGTCACGGATCAGATCAGAGACGCGGTCGCGACGGGGACGCTCGCGGCCGGCGCGCGGCTTCCCTCGATCCGGGAGCTCGCGGCCGCGGCCGGGATCAGCCCCATCACGGTCAAACGCGCGTACGGCGACCTCGAGCGCGAGGGATATATCGTCACGCGGCAAGGGCTCGGCTCGTTCGTGGCGGGGATCAGCCGCGCGCGCATGAGAGCGGAGAAGCTCGAAGAGCTGCGGAGGGATATCGCGAGGCTCGCGAGAGCCGCGCGATCCTTCGGTATACCGGTCGCCGAGATCGGGCGCATCGTCGACGAGCTGAAGATACAACGGAAATGAGGAACGCTCGACTGGTGCGGATCCCGCACCGGGAGAAGGAGGCTTCGCATGATCGCTTTCGATGACGTCAGGGAGATGGAGCGCAGGGCGGCCGCGTGCTACGAGGACGGGCTGTTCGACATCGGCATGGGGCTCGGTCTCCTCTTCGTCGGATTCGCGATGATTTTCGATCTCGGGGCGCTCGCCGTGATCTACCCCGCGCTCATATTCCCCGTGGCGAAATCGGCGAAGCGGGGCGTCACCGCCCCGCGGATGCATCACCTCGACTTCATGCCGGAGCCCGGCGACGATTCGAGGCGGATCCGCAGCCGGGTCGTGCTCGCCGCCGCGCTCGCCGTGCTGCTCGCCATCGGCGTGCTCGCGTTTCTCATGTCGCAGCGGATGCCGGCGCATATCTCGCACGGGGTGCGCGCCAACGCGCTCGTCATCTTCGGCTGCATGCTCGCCGCGCTTTTCGGCTCCGTCGCCTGGATGGCGTCGGCGAGTCGGCTCCGCGGCTACGCGGCGGTCGCGCTGCTCGTGTTCGTCTGCGGATACTGGTTCAACCTGAAGGTCTCGTGGTACCTCATGGTCATCGGCGCGTTCGTCGGATCGTACGGCGCGGTCGTCCTGTCGCGATTCGTCCGGGATTATCCGCGCTTCCACAACAGGAGCGACCGGGTGCTTCAGCGGAGCATCTGATCCCGCCGAAGCCCGGGACCGGTACCGCGCCGCAGCCCCTCGAGCGCGCGCGCGGCCGCCTCATTCTCCCCGTTGAGCTCAAGCGCCCTGCGATACTCCGCCACTGCGCGCGTCGTGTCCCCCCGCGCGACGTAGGCGTTGCCCGCGCGCACGTGATGGTTCGACACGCCTCCCGGCGTGTCCCGCGCCACCGTCATGTTCGTGAAAAATGCGATGACGGCGAGCGCGGCCAGCGAGAGGGCGAGCTCCGCGACGCGGCGGCCGCGCGTGAGCGCGCCGAGCTCCGCGCACGCGGCCCCGGCGAACGGGATGAGAAACACCACGACGGGCAGCCGGTAGCGGGCGAGCACGTAGAACGCGAGCGCGACGGCGAGGTACGCGAGAATGCCGCCGTAGAGGAGCCAGAGCTTTCTCCATCGTTCTCTCGCGAGGAAGACGCCGAGGAGCCCGAGCGGCGCCACGAGGCCGAAGGTGAGGAGCGGGAGGGAGAGGATGCCCGCGAAGCGCCGGTGAAAATAGAAATTCTCGACGTTCGCGCGCTCGTAGGCGTTCCAGAAGAACTGGAACTTGCGCCAGAGGAGCGATGCCCACGCGCCGGGATTTTCGCGCGCGTGTTCGAGCCCCGCCCTGAGCCAGAAATCGGAAACCTCCGCGGGAGAAAGCGCGCGTCCCGTTTCCCTCGACGCGACCGCTTCCATGTTGACGGACTGCTCTTCGGGCGTGCCGCCGAGCGGGACGCCCCGGTAGGCGGGCACCTGATAGAAGCCGTTCGCCCCGGGATTGTTGCCGTGGTAGAAATTGATGCCGGCGCCGGACGTGAGCGGTATGAATTCCCCCGTGCGGACGGCGTTTCTGATCGTGAGGGGCGCGACGGCCGCCGCGACGCCGAGCGAGAGCGCGAGCGCGCCGGCGAGGACCCGGCGTTTCTCCCCCGCCGAATACACATGCAGCAGCGCGAAGGGAAAGAGGAGGAGCGTCGGGGGATTCGCCGCCGCCGCGGCTCCGAGGGCCGCCCCCGCCGCGACGAGGCGCCGAGGCCCCGGCCGCTCCCCGCCGAGCATGATCGCCGCGAAGAGGGCGGTGAGAAACACGACGAGCGTCGCGGGCAGGAGAATCCCCTCGTAGAAAATGAGCGGCGCGTAGAGCGCCGCGATGAGCCCGGAGACGAGCGCGGCCGCGTTCGACCGGAACGCCCGTCGCGTCGCGATCATGACGAGGACGCACGAGGCCGTTCCGAGCAGCGCCTGCGCGATTCGGATCGCGGCGAGCTCCGGGCCGAACGCGCGGTAGATCAGCGAGAGGAACCACGGATAGACGGGGGACTGCATGAGGGTCGTCGGTCCCGCGTCGCCGCCGAACGCGAGCGCGCGCGCCCAGCGGTCGTACGTCGCCGCGTCGAGCTGGAGATCGCCGGCGAGGGGATTGGAGCGCTGCGTGAAATGGACGTGGAGCAGGCGCAGCGCCAGCGCGATCGCGGCGATCGTCCAGGCGGCGGCCGCGAACGGGATGCGTCGTCGTGCGGTGTCGCTCATGCTCATCGCCGCAGAGTCTAGTTTTTGCGGGGTTCCCTGTCAATTTCGAACAGCTCGTCGGCGGGCAGATCGAGCACGGCCATGCCGGCGGCTTCGACTCCCCGTTCCTCGATGAGGCGGGCGACGAGCGCGGCCGCTTCGGGCCGCAGCGCGATCGTGACGCGCGAGCCGTCGTCGGTTTCGAAGACCGCCCGGGCGGGGCCGTCGGTCGCGCGAACCTCGATGTTGCGCTTGCCGAGCGTGCATCCCGATCCGAGCTGAACGCCGTCGATGAGGCATGAGCGCGGCGGCTCGAGAACCGAGTAGACGACGACGGATATGCCGAAATGCCCTTCGCTGCCCGTCGCTTCGAGGGCGAGCCGTCCCATGCGGTATCCGATGACGACGTAGGGGCCGAGATGTCCGTGGAACGTCTTGAGGAGATCGACGACGGGGACCGCGGGCGTTTTGTCATGCGCATGATGCGCGGGAGCGTTCCACAGCGCGGCGAGCGCGCCGGCCGCCTCCGCGGGGTCCCTCGGCGCCGCCACTCGCACGTTTCCCGCGGACGCCGGCACGAGCGTGAAGCCTTCGCCCGCGCGTTCGAGCCGGAAGGCACCGCTCGTCCACTCGAGGATTGCGGGGCGCGCGAGGGCTGCGGCGGCGAGCTCATCGTGGAGGAAAACGTGCCTCGGATCGCTCGCAGCGGCCTGCGAGCGCGCGATCCATCTGCCCGTCGGCGACGCCCGGTCGATGGATGCGAGGAGCGCGGGAGCGTCGAGCGCCGCCGCGGACGACACGTCGATCAGAACGACGCACCGGCCTTTCTCCGCGACGAATGCCGCCGCCGCCGCGTCATGCCGCAGATTCCAGCCCGATACCGACGCGCCGTTCACCCGCGCCGGGATCCACAGCGTATCGACGGCCGCCCGGGCGCGCGGGTCCGCGAGGAGGTCCGCGGCGCTCGTGAGGGGGCCGAGCGCGAGGTAATTGACGCCGGATGCTTCCGCGGCGAGCCGCGAGCGGAGGGCGGCGACGTCGCCCGCGGCGGATTTCCCGAGGGGCTTGCGCGAAATAGGCGCGCCGCCGAGCGTGTTCGCGGTCTCCCGCCATTCCGGCGGGGCGGCGGCGGGCCGGGCACCCTCGAATACCGCGACATCCTCCTCATGCATCGCGGCGAGGAGGGAGGCGAGATTCTCGACGCCCTTCTCGCGCGAGGCCGATCCTTCGGTGACGACGATGCCGGCGATGCGCGTCCCGGCCGCCGGCAGGATCGCGAAGAGGGCGCGGACGTCGTCGAGCCCCATATCCGTGTCGACGACGAGCATCGGGGCGCGATGCACCCCGGCTCCGTCGAGGGCGCCGGATGGAAGAGCGGCGGCGAGGACGACGCAAATCGGCAAGATCCGAAACGCGGCATGCAGGGTACGCATGGGTGTTATTATATTCAAAATCGTGCCATCGCGGAAGGGGAAAATCACCGCGGCGGGATCTTTCCCCCCGGCGGTTCTTCGGTCGGCGCGCCGGCGTCGCCGGCCGCGGCGTTTCGGCCGGCCTCGCGATGGAAGCGTTTGAAGATCAGGTGCGCGACCGCGGCGATCGCCGCTCCGACGAGCATTCCCGCCAGGACGTCCGATGGCCAGTGCACGCCGGTGTAGATGCGGGAGTACGAGACGAGCAGCGCGACGGCGAGGAGCGGCGCCAGCCAGCGCCGGTAGACGAGGCCGAGGAAGAGCATCGACGCGGTGATGTTCGTCGCGTGGCTCGAAGGGAACGAGAACGAATTCTTGTAGCTCCGCGTGACGTCGGCCGGCGTCGTCATCCAACCCGTGTCTTCGAGCCAGAGGTGCACGCTTCCGATCAGCTCGCAGGGGCGCAGGCGCTCGAAGATCGGCTTCATGACGCTGCTCGCGAGCTGGTCGGACGCGGCGATGATCGGGATGAGCATGAAGGCTGCCCAGCGCTCCCTCGATTTCCCGAAGAGGACGAGCGCGCACCAGATGAGAATGACGACGATGCGCCACCGGTCGAAATCCGTGAGCACCGGCATCGCCCTGTCCAATATGGAGTTCTCCGCGGCGCCGTTGAGGAGCCGGAAGGCCCGCACGTCGAGGGACGACGGATCGGGAGCGGCGATCGCGCGCGACGCGGGGGCCGCGGGTGCTCCGGCGCTCGCGCCGGCCGCCGTGCCGGAAGCGGACGCCGCGGCGG
>JBFYZJ010000294.1:0-3117 GCA_041309565.1 Candidatus Krumholzibacteriota bacterium | reverse complement strand
TCGCCGCTCAGGGATCTCTTTCTCGTCTCGATCGGGGAGGGCCGCTCGTTCGACGTGCGCGTCTCATCCCCCGAGAGCTTCGTTTCGGCGCTCGTTCTGACGCTCGAGCGCTATCTCGTCTCGGCCTCGCGGGGGTCGGCCGCCCGGGAGCCGTCCCCGCGACCGCCGCGGCCGCCGTCGGGCCGGCTTCATCCGCAATGCCATCCTCCCATTTCTTATTTTTCTTTCGCCGAAGCAGGAATCTTTTTATCTTTTAGCTGTAAGATGTGTCAGGAGGTGGATGATGAAGAAGAGATTGGCCGCTATCGGATTGGCTCTCGCGCTCGCCGCCGTGGCCTCGTGCATATTCCAGAACAATCCGTTGGAGCCGAACAATCCGCCGACGATAAAATCGTTCAATCCCCTGCAGACGTATTTTTCCCTTGTCGCGCCCGATTCGTGCCTGTTCTCCATCGGCGCCGTGGATCCCGACGGAGACGACATCGTGTACGTGTTTCACGCGGGGGACTCCGTGCTGAGCCGCTCGAGCACGGCGAAATTCTACGCCGTCAAGCCCGGGCGCTACGACATCAGGGGGGAAGCGCGGGACGGCACGACGAAGGTGTACCGCGACTGGCAGGTAACCGTTTTCACCAAGGACGACGAGCCGCCGCGGATCACGTCGCGTGTTCCCGAGCAGGGAGTCATTTCGTGCGCGGTGGGGGATACGCTCGAGTTTCATTTCACCGCCGAGGACGATCACGCGGAATCCCTTCAGCTCATCTATACGCTCGACGGCGCGCTGCTCAAGTCGGGCTCGGAGGATCTGTCGCATCGATTCATGGAGCGCGGGGAGTTTGCCGTCGAGGCGATCGCCTGGGACGGGCAGAACGGTGATACGGTCAGCTGGGACGTCAGCGTCGCGGGCTTCCCCGACACGATCGCTCCCGGCCCGGTTATCGATCTCGCGGGCGAGCCCGGTCCCGTCGACGGCTCGATATCGCTCGTTTGGACGGCGCCGGGGGATGACGGGAGCGAGGGACGGGCGGCTTCTTACATCGTGAAGACGTCCGTGTACCCGATCCTGACCGAGGAGGATTGGAACGACGCCGAAGGCAAGCCGGGAGAGCCCATTCCCTCACCGGCGGGCACGGTCGAACGGATGACGATCCGGAATCTCATCTCGGCGAGCTACGTGTACGTCGGAATGAGGGCCGTGGACGATTTCTTCAATCTGTCGCCGATCGGAAACAGCATCAAGGTGCTCGTGAGGGGTATCGACATCGGGGGGCGCACGATCAACGCCGCCACGGGAGAGCCGGTTCCGGGAATCGAGGTTCTCACGAGCCTCAAGCGCGACACGAGCGACGCGAACGGGGAGTACTTCCTCTACAATATCCCTTCCTATACGACATCCATGCTCGCGCGGGACGAGAATGATCTGAACGTGCTCGGCGACTATTTCAACTGCTCGTCCCCGATCACGACTGTGTCTCAGCTCGACAAGGATTTCTATATGATACCGGCCTACTCGCTCGTCAGCACCATCGCTCCCGATGCGTACGAAGGGCGGTTCCTCGCGTTCTACAAGGAAATAACGAGGACGGACGGCTACGTGGGGCGGCCGACCGTGTATGTTGGCTGGAATCACTGGCCGCTCAAGGTCTACACTCCTCCGCAGATGTTCATGGGGCTCGATCTTCAGCTCGTCTCCCGGAACGCGCTCGCGGACTGGGAGCAATCGACGGGGAGCGATCTCTTTGTCGAGGTATCGACTGAAGCCGAGGCCGATTGCGTTATAAAATACGACACGCTGATCGACGAGCGGCACCATGTGGAAACGCCGCTGCGCAACGACGACGGCACACCGGCTCTGAAGAAGATTTATATCTACACGAAGAATACCGACGTGCCTCTGTCGAGATTTGCCCATCTGGTGTTCACCCATGAGCTCGGCCACGTCATCGGGCTCGATCACAGCAGAAACATCGGGCATCTCATGGTCGGCCTCACGATGCCGCAGGCGTCCCATCCGACGACCGACGAGATCCGCGTCGTCCGCGTTCTCTATCGCATGCCCAATTTCTTCGACTATAAGTATATCGTTGAAGATTAGGACATGCTGGCCGAACTTGCCGAAATTAATATGCCATAATGGCGCATGTCTTGCGCTGCCCGCCGCTTCCGATCATCAATATTCCTTTAGGCTATTCGTTTAACACAAAGAATAATAATTAGTTACACGTGTGTCGTGACGACGCCGGCGATACTGGCATAATCGGTGCGGTTCTATGAGTTCAAAATGACTCAAAAGAGGTGATGCCGAGTGTTGAGCTTCGATAAATTCACCCTGAAGGCGCAGGAAGCGATAAGCGCTGCCCAGGACCTCGCATTCACGGGGAACAATACGGAGACGGATCCTTTGCATCTGCTGGCGGCGCTTCTTGCGCAGGCAGAGGGTGTGATCCTCCCGGTTCTCCAGAAGATGGGGATCTCCACAGGCGGCCTGCGCTCCGATATCGATCGTTCGCTGACCGCCCTGCCGAGGATACAGCGGGGAATGGGGAGCGCGAGTCTTTCCATCGAGATGCAGGAGGTCGTCAAGCGCTCGCTGGGCGAGGCGGAAGGGCTCCGGGACGAGTATGTGAGCACCGAGCATTTGTTTCTCGCGCTTGTCGATGATCAGGGACGGGTTGGAAAGCTCCTCGTCGAACACGGCGTCACGCGCGATCGCGTTCTCAAGGCGCTCGCGTCCGTGCGGGGCTCCCAGCGGGTCACCGATCAGAATCCGGAGAGCAAGTACCGGGCGCTCGAGCGGTTCACGAGGGATTTCGTCGATCTCGCCCGGCGCGGGAAGCTCGATCCGGTGATCGGGCGTGACGAGGAGATACGGCGCGTGAGCCAGGTGCTCTCCCGTCGCACGAAGAACAATCCCGTCCTCATCGGCGAGCCGGGCGTGGGCAAGACGGCCATTGCGGAGGGCCTGGCCCGGCGCATCGTGGACGGCGACGTGCCCGAGGGGCTGAAGGACAAGGGCGTCCTCGCGCTGGACATCGGCGCGCTCGTGGCCGGATCGAAGTACCGGGGGGAGTTCGAAGACCGGATCAAGGCGGTGCTCAAGGAAATCTCCGAGAGCCA
>JBFYZJ010000293.1:0-3135 GCA_041309565.1 Candidatus Krumholzibacteriota bacterium | reverse complement strand
GTGCCCGGCGATTCGCCGGGGCACGAGGTCGAGAAGATTCACGTTCTTTTTCGTCCGCTTCGCCATTCTCCCAACCGTTACATCACCGCGGACGGCGGCGGCGGCTCATCCGGCTTGCCGGCGTTCGCGAGCGGCCGCAGGATCAGGTACAACGCGAGACCGATCGCGACCACGATCGCGATGATCCCGGCGGGCGTGTAGAAGGTCTGCTGCCAGAACGGCTTGTCCTGGAAGAAGACGAAGGCCGCGATCACGAGCCCCATGAGGGCCTCGCCGGCGATGAGGCCCGCCGCTCCGAGGATCCCGGCGTTCTCGACGCGGGTCTTCTGCGCGTCGTTGAATTTCCGTCTCTTCGCCATCATGTCGGTGATGCCGCGGATGATGCCGCCGATGAAGATGGCGAACGTCGTCTCGAGCGGCAGGTACATGCCGACCGAGAAGAGCATCGGGCTGCGGACCTTGATGAGGATCATCGAGATCCCCATGACGCCGCCGACGATGACGAGCGGCCACGCCATCTCGCCGCCGACGATGCCCTTCGAGAGCATCGCCATGAGGCCGGCTTGCGGCGCCGAGAGCGCTTTGTCGCCGAAGCCGATGCCTCCCATCTTGATGTTCGACACATGGAGAATGTAGAGCGGGAAGAACATCAGCGCGCCGCTCACGAACACGCCGATGAAGTCGCCGACCTGCATCTTCCACGGCGTTCCGCCGAGGATGTGTCCCACCTTGAGGTCCTGCAGCATCTCGCCGGCCACCGCCGAGGAGACGCAGACGACGCTCGCCACGCCGAGCACGGCGGCGACGCCGGGATCTCCCTTCACCCCGATCACCACGATCAACAGGGCCGCGATGATCAGCGTCGAGAGCGTGAGCCCCGAGATCGGGTTGTTCGACGAGCCGATCATGCCGACGAGGTTGCCGGAGACGGCCGCGAAGAGGAATCCGACCACGAGCATGACGAGCGCCGCGACGAGCGCGCCGCCCAAGACTCCCGAGAACTGGTAGTAGATGGCGAGCATGAGAACGAACACGATCGCGATGCCGAGAAGCACGAGCTTGAAGTTGATGTCCCGGTCGCGGCGGTCGGTCGCGGCCTGCGCGCCGGCGGATTTCTTGACGTCCGCGAAGGAGCGTTTGATGCCCGCCGCGAGGTTCTTACGCATCTTGTAGAGCGTGAAGCACGCGCCGACGATCATGCCGCCGACCGCGATCGGCCGGATGATGAACCGCCAGATCGTCGCCGCGAGCGCGACCCACGTCTCCGTGGCGCCCGGATCGAGCGCGTTCGCCGCCGCGAAGTCGGCGATGATCTTGGGGCCGAGAAGGAAGACGAGGAGCGGCACCATGAGTCCCCACGCGAGCAGGCCGCCCGCGAAGTTGAGCGCGCCGAGCTCGGGGCCGATGATGTAGCCCACGCCCATGTAGGCGGGGGACACGGCCGGCGCCGATATCGACGAGATGCCGCCCGCGCCCACGATCGCCGAGTCTTCCTTCGCGCCGAGGCGGACGAAGCTCTTGCCGATCTCGCCGATTCTCAGGATGAAATCGTTCGAGGCGCGGAAGAAGCCCGAGCCCGCGAAGAACTGGATGACGGCGCCGACGCCCATCGCCTGGAAGAGCTGGGCCGCCGCCTGCCCGCCCCGCTGTCCCGCCTTGTGGATCTCGGCGGCCGCGACCGACTCGGGGAACTTGAGGTCGCGGTCCTCGACCATGACGCGGCGAAGCACCGTCACGAAGAGGATGCCGAGCGCGCCGCCCACGACCATGAGCGCCGAGGCTTTGAAATACGTGTTCATATTGAAGGTGCTGAAATCCCAGAGTCCGAGGATGACGACCGCCGGGATCGTGAAGATTGCGCCAGCGGCGACCGATTCGCCGATCGAGCCCACCGTTCGGGAGAAGTTCTCCTCGAGGATGGAGCCGCGGAACAGGCGCAGTACCGCCATGCTGATGACGGCCGCCGGATAGGTCGCGGCGATCGTCATTCCCGCGCGCAGCCCGAGGTAGGCGTTGGCCGCGCCGAGCACGACGGTCATGACGAGCCCGAGGATCAGAGGAATCAGCGTGAATTCCTTCAGATCCGTCTTGTCGGGCACGTAGGGCTTAAACTCACCGCTCATCGAGCACCTCCCGTATCGCTGTCGAACTATCGACGCCTCTTGAGATTAGGGGCATAGTATGCCGTTGCGCGAAGCCAAGTCAAGAAAATGATACCGTCGAGGGATCGACGGCCCAGCGGAGCGAGGGCGCCGGGCGCCGCGCGTTCAAACGAATGCGGGAACGCGACTTCGCGGCGCTCGCCGCCGCGCGGCACGGAACGTGCCTTTCGGCCTCCGGCATGAAGCGAATCATGAGGTCGTTTCTCGGGGCGCTCTGCGAGACGTGCGGGGCCGAGCGGGCGCGCCTGCGCGTCGCCGTGGCGGACGGCGACCGGCCCGTGCTCGTCGTCGACCAGAAGATGCCGCCGGCGCCCGGGGAGCTGTGGGATCATTTCTCGCTCTGCGGCGAGGCCGCGGCGCCGTGCGGAGGGCTCGTCGAATCGGACGGCCGTCGCGAGTGGCGCATGCGGCGCTCGGTGAACGGTTTCCACGTCGACGTCGATCTCGCGCTCGGCGGGAACGGTGGCGGATTCGTGAACGACCGCATCACGCGGGCCTCCGCGTTTCTCGATCTCCTCGAATCGCTCCTCGACGTGGCGGAGCCGCCCGGGCGCGGAACGGAATCGCCGGGAGGCCGCCTCGACGGAGACGGCGCCGCGACGCCGCACTTCGATCCGCCGTTCGTGGGCGATTCGCTCCCGATGATCGAGCTCAAGCGCGCGATCGGATCGGTCGCCGCGAGCGACGTCTCGCTCCTCATCGAGGGGGAGAGCGGCACGGGGAAGGAGGTCGTCGCGCGCAACGTCCATCGCCTGAGCCGCCGCCGAGCGAAGCCGCTCGTCATCGCGAGCTCACTCGAGATGCCGCACACGCTGCTCCAGAGCGAGCTCTTCGGGCACGCCGAGGGGGCCTTCACCGGCGCGAGCAGGGAGCGGGCGGGGCTCATCGAGAGCGCGCACGGAGGCACCTTCTTCCTCGACGAGATCGGCGAGATGCCGCTCCCGCTTCAGGCGGCGCTTCTGCGCGTGCTGCA
>JBFYZJ010000292.1:0-3129 GCA_041309565.1 Candidatus Krumholzibacteriota bacterium | reverse complement strand
CACGGAGGTGAACTATGACTGATCGCGAAACAACGCTCCTCGAGACGCCCGCGGAATGCGCGATCCGCGTGAACAACAAGGAAATCAAGTTCAACATATCGCTCGTGCGGCTGGACCAGCTCATCGACGCCCACCATGAGCTCATGATCCGCATCCAGCAGGTGGGAAAGAAGGAAGCGGGGAAGGATTTCGACGATCCCGCCGAGTATGCGCAGTTTCTCGGCAGCAACATCAACGTCAATATCAATCCCAAAGGGGGCGTGGTCGATCCGGCGCGCGCGCTCGAGTTCATCGGCGTGATCACCGACGTGCGGATCGACAACAGCATCGACGGGCTCAATACGGTGCTGATCCACGCCGCCTCGCCGACCGTCGCCATGGACGGCGCCGTCCGCAACGCGCACTACTACGACAAGACGGCGAGCGAGATCATCAGCTCCATCGTCGGCAAATACCCGATCACGGTGGGCGCCATCGAGTCGACGAAGGGAACGTACAAATTCGACACGCAGTATCGCGAGACCGATTACGACTACGTCATGCGGCTCGCCGCCGGCGCCGGCATGTTCGCCTGGTACTCGGGTCGGGACTTCAACCTCGGCCCGGCCACGGGGGATGGGACCGTCGAGCTGAAATGGCGCGAGGATCTCGGCGCCTTCGCGCTGGGGCTCGGCACCGCGCCGGTGGAGTTCAAGGCCGACGTCTACAACTACGAACAGAAGAAGACCTATTCGCAGGACAGCAAGTCCATCTCGCAGGAATCCGCCCTCTCGAACCTTTCGAAAACCTCGCCCGACGCTTCGCGAAAGATCTACAAGGATTCGGGATTCTCGCCGGCGCCGAAGGCCGTGCCGGACGCACAGACGCTCGATACGACGCTGAAGAACGAACGGCGCAAGGCGATGGGATCGATGATCAGGTGCTCGGGGCAGTCGATCGTCCCCGAGGTCCGCGTGGGACGCTGTGTCCGGATCACGGGGATGGACAAGCTCGACGGGCAGTACTGGGTGATCGCCGTCCGGCACATCTTCGACGAGAGCGGGAAGTACCACAACACGTTCGTATGCACGCCGCTCGACATCGCGTATCCGGGGACGAAGAAGGCGCAGCGGGACCTCGCGGCCGGCGAAGCCCGCGGCGAGGCTGCGGCGGGCGTCCAGCCCGTCGCCCCGCCGAAACGGGAACCCGTGATCGGGCTGCACGTCGCGCGGGTCGTCGACCTGAAGGATCCCGAGAAGCTCGGCCGGATCAAGATCAGCTATCCGTGGCTCGACGCGGAGCAGACCGCGTGGGTGCGGATGGCCGTGCCGCACGCGGGGAAGGACCGTGGATGGTACTCGCTCCCCGAGATCGACGACGAGGTGCTCGTCGGATTCGAGCACGGGAACACCGATCATCCGATCGTCCTCGGGTGCCTCTACAACAAGGACAACGCTCCGATGCAGGAGGCGATCTCCCCCGACAACGACGTCAAGATGTTCATGACGCGGAGCGGGAACAAGATCGTTCTGAACGACAAGAGCGGCGCCGAGCAGATCGTCATCTCGCAGAAGGACGGGAAGAACAGCATCGTTCTCGATCTGTCGGGGCCGTCCATCGCGATCACCACGGACGGGGACGTCTCCGTCAAGGGGAAGAAGAACGTCACGATCGAGGCCGATCAGGGCATTACGTTGAAAGCGACGTCCGACGTGAAGATCGAGGGCGCCAACGTCACGATCAAGGCGAACGCGAATCTCACGCTCGAAGGGACCAACGCGGATGTCAAAGGAAACGCCATGGTGAGCGTCAAGGGCGGCGTGATCAACCTCAACTAGGGATAATGATGGAATACCTGTCGCTGCCGTTCGCACTGCGAAAAGGATATCTCGGGAAAACGGGCATTCAGAATTCGATTTCCACTTCGATCGCGCTGATCTTGAGCACGCGGCGGGGATCGCTGCCGTTCGATCCCGAATACGGGTGCGACCTCTGGGAGCGCGAATACTCCGATCTGTTCATGGTCAACAAGTCCGACGTGCAGGGGGCCGTCCGCGGCGCGATCACGAAGAACGAGCCGCGGCTGTACAACGTGTCCGTATCGCTCGTGAATATCGAGACGGGGCCGAATCATCCCCTCGGCATCGCGATCAAGGTGGTCGGCAATTTCAAGGAAGACAAGGAAGAGAAACGGTTCGAGGAGACCTTCAACGTAGGCTGATATGGACGGCGAGAAATTCAAGACGACCGACGAGATCTTCCGGGACATGCACCGCGAGCTGCGCTCATGGAATCCCGAGATCCCCGAATCCCCCGACCGGCTCGATCCGGTTCTGCGGATCATGCTGCGGTTGTACGCGAGCCAGCTCGCCTCGATCGACCGGCAGATCACGGATACGTGGACGCACGCCTCGAACGCCCTGATCAGGTCGCTGTATCCGGAGAGCCTGCGATGGCCCGTTCCCGCGTACACGGTGATCCAGGCCGATCCCTCCGATCCGGTCATCCACGTGGACCCGCAGTGCCGCTTCTTCTACAAGGAGGAGCGGGAAGGGGGGCGGACCTTTTTCTTCTCGACGCTTCGCACCGAAAAGCTCCTGAGCGCGAAGCTGCGGAATCTCTATTACGTCGCGGGCAACGAAGTCCGCGACATCTCCCCCGTTCCGAGGGACGGGACGCGGGTATCCGACCGGATGAGATCCGCCGCGGCGGCCGGCGGCGATGCGGCCGTGTATATGGCGATCGAGCACGGCGGCTCGGCGGAGGATTTCGAGAACGCGATTCTCTTCGTGCGGGGGAGCGTCGAGACGCTGAAGCAGCTCCGGTGGTCGCGATGGCTCCCGTGCATCGACGGCCGGTTCTCCGAGGAGAGCGGATTTTGCCCGGGCCGGTCCGGCGCCATGGACGATATCTTCGCGGCGGGCGGCGGGACCCTCGAATGGGGAGGGCTCAGGAAAAGCAGCGACCTGTTCAGGTCCCTCGAGAGCAACCTCGTGATCATGCCGCGCGGATTCGTCACGCCGTGGCGGCGCGGGAATCCCGACGCCGCGTTCATGAAGGCGGCCGCTAACGCGGGCGCGGCGCTCCCGGAATCGCCGGAGACGCTGTTCTGGATCCGGGCGCAGCTTCCCGCGCGCGGCGACCGCGCCG
>JBFYZJ010000291.1:0-3557 GCA_041309565.1 Candidatus Krumholzibacteriota bacterium | reverse complement strand
CGGCGCTGCAGAAGAAGGGCTTTTCCGTCGTGGAGATTCTTACGCCGTGCCCGACCGCGTACGGGCGGCGGAACAAACAGGGAACGCCCGTCGACATGATGAACTGGCTCAAGGACAACGTCGTTTTGAAGGACAAGCTCGACAAGATGGCCGAGGATGAGAAGGCGGGCAAGATCGCCGCGGGCGTCCTCTGGGACGTGGAGCGGCCCGAGTTCACGGCCGAGTACGACAAGCTCATCGCGAAATTGAAAACGGAAAAACGGGCCAAGGAATAGACGGCCGGCGGCACACGGGAGCGATCATGAATCGATACGAAATGCGTTTGAGCGGTTCCGGCGGCCAGGGGCTCATCCTGGCGGGAAAGATCCTCGCCGAGGCGGTCGTCATCTATGACGGCCGAAACGCGGTGCAGACCCAGAGCTACGGACCGGAGGCCCGCGGCGGGGCGAGCAAGGCGGAAGTGGTCATCGCCGACGGCGAAATCGATTATCCGAAGGTGCTGGACCTCGACCTGCTGCTGGCCCTCACGCAGGTGTCGTGCACGAAGTACAGCAAGGATCTCAAGGCGGGCGGCACACTCATTGTCGACTCGGGGCTCGTGAAGGAGCTGCCGAAGGGGAACTACAAGCTCTACGAGGCTCCCATCACCGAGATCGCGGTGAAGCGGATCGGCAAGGCCGTCGTGACGAACATCGTGGCGCTCGGCATCCTCACGAAGATATCGGGGGTCGCCTCGGAAGACGCCGTGAGGAAGGCTATTCTCGCCCGCGTGCCCAAGGGCACCGAGGAGCTCAACATGAAGGCCTTCGACGAGGGCCTCAAGGCGGGCGCGGAAGTTCTCGCTCGATAGGGCGATTCGGGAAAATTCGATATTATCCACGTTCAGAGGAGGTCAGCGATGAGCGCGAAGAGAGCGAAGGGCGCGAAAAAGGCGAAGAGCGTCAAGAAGGCGCCGAAGCCCCGGAAGAAAGCGGCCGTCAAGAAGGCGCCCGCGAAGAAGCCCGCCCCCCGGAAGGCCGCGCCCAAGAAGCCCGCTCCGAAGAAGCCGGTCGTTCTGAAGCCGCTCACCACCGAGGAGCTCCTCGCGAAGGCGAAGCAGCCCGGCATCGACGCGATGGTCATGCACCCCTTCTACAAGGGGAAGATCGAGATCATGCCGAAGGCGTGCATCCGGAGCTTCGACGACTTCGCGATCTGGTACACGCCGGGCGTCGCCAAGCCGTGCCTCGATATCCGCGACAATCCCGAGAAGGTCTTCGAGCACACGAACAAGGGGAACTTCGTCGCGGTCGTCACGGACGGAACGCGCGTGCTCGGTCTCGGCGACATCGGCCCCGAGGCGGGGATGCCGGTGATGGAAGGCAAGGGGATGCTCTTCAAGTATCTCGGCGGCGTCGACGCCTTCCCGATCTGCGTCGACACGAAGGACCCCGATAAACTCATCGAGTTCGTGAAGCTGCTCCAGCCGTCCTTCGGCGGCATCAATCTCGAGGACATCGCGCAGCCGAAATGCTTCCGCGTCCTCGACACGCTCCGCAAGGAATGCCATATCCCCGTGTGGCACGACGACCAGCAGGGCACCGCGGCGGTCACGGTCGCCGGGCTCATCAACGCGGTCAAAATCGTCGGCAAGGACATGGCGAACGTCAAGATCACGCTCGTGGGCGCGGGCGCGGCGAACATCTGCATCGCCCGCATGATCATGGTCGCCGGCGTCACGCCGAAGAACATCATCATGTGCGACTCGAAGGGCATCCTCCACATGGGGCGCGAGGAAGAGCTCAAGCAGGATTGGAAAGAGAAGTGGGAGATGGCGCAGATCACGAACGGCGAGGGGAGATCGGGGGACGTCCCGCGCGCGATGGAGGGAGCCGACGTTCTCATCGCCCTTTCGAAGAACGGCCCCGACACGATCAAGAAGGAATGGATCTCCCGGATGGCCTCGAACGCCATCGTGTTCGTATGCGCGAACCCGATTCCCGAGATCTGGCCGTGGGACGCGAAGGCGGCCGGCGCCCGCGTCGTCGCGACGGGTCGGAGCGATTTCCCGAACCAGGTCAATAACTCGCTCGGTTTCCCGGGCATCTTCCGCGGCACGCTCGACGTGATGGCGAAGACGATCACGGACGAGATGTGCATCGCGGCCGCCCGCGAGCTCGCCCGTGTCGCCGAGGATAAGGGGCTCCGGGAGGATTATCTCATCCCGACGATGGACGAGGTCGAGGTATATCCGCGCGAAGCGGCCGCCGTCGGGCGCAAGGCCGTGGAGCAGGGTGTCGCACGCCTGAATCTGACGTGGGATCAGCTCTATAACAAGGCCGAGACGATGATCGCCGAGTCGCGCGCGAAGTTCCAGCTGCTTCAGAAGAAGGGGCTCGTGCGCCTGCCAAAAATGAAGTAAACGAGGGCGTCGCGTCGGCTCGCGCGGCGCGAAGAACGACTCGTCATCGGCTGAACCGATCCGGTGAGGCTCCCCCCTCGGGGGGAGCCTCGTCTTTTGTCTTGACATATCTGAATATTCAGAATATTCTGATATATGATAGTATGCTGAATGTAGGGGCTTCGGGGGACAGGAGGGATCGAAGTGCCGCACGGAAGGGGATCGGGGAAAACCAAATGCTGCGGGTCGGCAGGGATGAAACGGGGGAGCATGGTGGGGGGGATGAGCTGCTGCAGGATCGAGGCGGTCGTTTCGGTCGATGACCGCGGTCAGCTCGTGCTGCCGAAGGAGATCCGCGATAAAGCCGCGATCAAGGCGGGGGACAAGCTCGCTCTCATCCTGCATGGATCGGGAAACGACGCGTGCTGCATCAGTCTCATCAAAACGGAAGGGCTTGCCGAAGGCATCCGGACAATGCTCGGTCCGATGGTCAAGGAGATTCTGGGCTAAAGCGCATGAACGCTCGGAAAACGAGAGGAGAGTCCGCATGAGAGTATGTATTCCGGCAATGGACGAAAAGGGTCTGGAGGGAACGCCGCACGGTCATTTCGGATCGTGCTCGCATTTCGTGATTCATGATATCGATTCCGGCGCGACCGATGTCATCGGCAACGGCAACAGCGCGCACGAGCACGGCATGTGTCATCCGCTCGCCTCGCTCGAGGGGCGGGGCATCGACGCGATCGTCGTCGGCGGCATCGGCATGAGGGCCCTGATGATGCTGAACGCGGGCGGGATTCGGGTCTATCGCGCGGCGCCCGGAACGATCCGGGACAACGTCGAGCAGCTGAAAAGCGGAACGCTCGCCGAAGTCACTCCGGGAGACGCATGCGGCCATCACGGGGGAGGGCAGGGATGCGGGAGGTAACGCGATGAAGAAAGCCGACAAGATCAGACAGGACGTTTCAGAAAGCTATGCCCGCGCCGTGGAGAAGCCATCCTCGCAGGAATGCGGATGCAGCTGCTGCGGCGGTCCGGTCTCGTCCGGCGTCGCCGCGAAGCTCGCCGGATACAGCCGCGAGGAGATGGCGGCGCTTCCCCCGGACGCAGTGGTCAATTCGTTCGGCTGCGGGAATCCGGTCGCGCTCGCCGCGATCCGGGAGGGGGATACGGTGCT
>JBFYZJ010000290.1:0-3578 GCA_041309565.1 Candidatus Krumholzibacteriota bacterium | reverse complement strand
CCGCCGGTGATGTTGACGAGCACGCCCTTCGCGCCCCTGATCGACACGTCGTCGAGCAGCGGGCTCCGGATCGCCATCTGAGCCGCCTGGACCGCCCGACCCTCCCCTGTCGACATCCCCGTCCCCATGAGGGCGTCCCCCATGCCGCTCATTATGGAGCGGACATCCGCGAAGTCAAGATTTATGAGCCCCGGCGTGAGAATAAGGTCGGAAATCCCCTTCGTCGCGTGGAGGAGCACGTCGTCCGCCATCGAGAAGGCCTCCGTGAGGGGCGTATCCTTGCCCACGATCGAGAGGAGCTTGTCGTTCTGGATGATGATGAGGGTGTCGACCTCCTGCTTGAGGGCCATGATCCCCTCGAGCGCCTGGCGGTGCCGGCGCTTCCCCTCGAAGGTGAACGGCCTCGTGACGATACCGACGGTGAGCGCCCCCTGTTCGCGCGCGAGGCGCGCCACGAGCGGTCCCGCTCCCGTCCCCGTGCCTCCCCCCATGCCGGCGGTCACGAACACCATGTCGGCGCCCGCGAGCGCCTCGCCGATGAGATCAGCGTCCTCTTCCGCGGCGCGGCGTCCGGCCTCGGGATTCCCGCCGGATCCGAGCCCTTTCGTGGAGCGGTTCCCGATCTGGATCCGCTTGTGCGCTTTCGAGAGCTCGAGCACCTGGACGTCGGTGTTGACCGCGATGAACTCCACGCCCATGAGCTCGGACTCGATCATCCGGTTCACCGCGTTTCCGCCTGCGCCGCCGACGCCGACCACCTTGAGCCGCGCCAGCTCGTCGATATCGTCGAATTCAAACCGCATACGTTCCCCCTTCCGTTTCAGTACAAGCTCGCGATTCTCTTCAATCGGTGTATCATCGTTCTCACCCGGTCGAACGCGCCGTCCCCGCCGCGCGCCGCGATCCGGTCCCTGCCGTGGAGCAGAAGCCCGATGCCCGTCGTCCACTCGGCCGAGTCGACGAGCTCCGAGAGCCCCATGAGGTTCGACGCCTTGCCGGTGCGGACCGGCAGGTCGAACACCTCCTCGGCGACTCCGTCCATTCCCCGCAGGCGCGCGCCCCCTCCCGAGAGCACGATACCGGCCCCGAGGAGGCGATAGAACGGATCGTTCGCCACGGCCTTCTTCACCATCGTGAAGATCTCCTCGGTCCGCGGCTCGATGATCGCGGCGAGGATCTGCGTGCGCACTTCGCGCGCCTCGCGCTCCCCGATGCCGGGAACCATGATCGTCTCCTCGTCGTTCACGAGGGAGGCGAGCGCGACGCCGTGATCGATCTTGAGATCCTCGGCGACGGGGCCGTTCGTTCGGAGCCCCACCGCCAGGTCGTTCGTCACGTTGACCCCTCCCGCCGCCACGACGCCGCTCGCGCGGACCGTGCCGCCGTGATAGAGCGCGTAGTTCGTGACGCCCCCCCCCACGTCGACGAGGAGGCAGCCGAGGTTCATCTCGTCCCTCGTGAGCACCGCGCGCGCGGAGGCGAAGGGATCGAACACCAGATCCACGATCTCGAGCCCGACCTTTTTCGAAACCTTGACCATGTTCTCGACCGACATGCCGAGCGCCGTGACGATGTGCACCTCGGCCTCGAGCCGCGTGCCCGACATGCCGACGGGATCTCTGATCCCCGCCTGGTTGTCGACGACGAAATCCTGCGGCATCGAATGCACGATCTCCCGGTCGAAGGGGAGCGTGATGCTGCGGGCCGCCTCGGTGACCTTCTCGACGTCCCGCTCGGTCACCTCGCGCCGCGCGGCCGGGATCGCGATCACGCCGCGGCTGTTGAAGCTCCGGATGTGCGGACCCGAAACCGCCGCGCATACGCCGCGTATCTCGACGCCCGCCATGCGCTCCGCCTTGGCCACGGCCGCGCGGACGCAGTCTGCGGCCTCGTCCATATTGACGACGACGCCCTTTTTGATTCCCTCGGCGCGCGCCGATCCGGCGCCGATGATACGCGTCTCTCCCTCGGACGTGAACTCCCCGATGAGAACGGCCACTTTCGTGGTTCCGACATCGAGACCTACTACGAAATCGGAGGACATAGTTCGGGTCTCACCTCGCTTCCATGCACTCAGCGGACAACCACCTGACGGTCGAACCGCAGGTCGATGACCCGCGGAAAACGATCGCTGTCGTTCAGGATTCCGACCACCGTCTGCAGCTTGCGGATCCTGCTCGAGTACTCGTCGCGGCCGAGCTTCACGAGGGTCCCCGTCCCCATCCAGACGAGGTCGACATCCTCCCCGGCCACGTGTATTTCGCTCAGCTGCTTCGCCGGCGAGAGCCCGAGCTTCTTCAGAAGCGCGAGGATCTCCACGGCGCGCCCGACGCCCGGCGAATCCGATCGTCCCTTGATCTCCCGCGGGGGGATCCCGGTGATGACGGGAAGATCGATGTCCCCGGTGCCCGCCCGGCGGGGGATGATCACACCCTCGGCGTCGACCTCGAGGATGTCCCCCGCGACGAGCAGCGCAACCGGCTCTCGCTTCGAGATGCGGCACTCGATCCCGTGCCGGGGACGGCGCCTGAACTCCGCGTCGCGCACCTCGGGAAACTCGAGGAGCGCCGCGAGGGCCACGGCGAACGAAACCGTCACGAGGTTCTTCCCGACGAGACCCGCGCGGATACGCTTGAGCGAATCCTGCGGTATGGTGCCCCCGCCGAAGAACTGAACGTTGGTGATGATGAATATGCCCGACCAGAGCGCGACGCCCCCGGCGGCCGCGACGACGGCCGCGGGAACGAAGAGCCATTTTCGGGAGAATCGGCGACGTCCGCTCCCCTCGCGTGTCGCGCGCGCTCCCGGCCCGGCCGTTCCGGCGGAATCCCAGTATCTCATCGCTTTTTCACCGCTTCCTTCTCGGCGAGCAGCTCCTCGCCGAGCCTGTAGATGTTCCCCGCGCCGAGGGTGATGAGGACATCCCCCGGCCGGACGCTCTCCCGCACCGTCGCCTTCAGGTCGTTCCAGGCGGGCACGTAGCTGACCCGGGGCTTCCCCTCGCGCATCACGGCGTGATAGATGAGCTCCCCGGATACTCCCTTGATCGGCCGTTCGCCGGCCGGATAAATCTCGGTGACGAACACCTCGTCGGCGTCGCGGAACGCGCCGCCGAACTTCTCGTGGAGATCCCGCGTCCGCGAATAGCGGTGCGGCTGGAACACCACGACGATGCGCCGCTTGAAGGCGTCGCGCGCGGTGCGCACCGTCGCGGCGATTTCGGTCGGGTGATGGCCGTAATCGTCGACGTAGAGGACGCCTCCCCGCTCCCCCTTGATCTCGAACCGCCGCGCGACCCCCTCGAAGGAGGCGAAGGCCTTGCGGAGATGACGGGGCGCGATATCGATCTCCTCGGCGAGCGCGCACACGCTCAGGGCGTTGAGGGCGTTGTGAAAACCGGGAACGCGCAGGTGGAGGGTTCCGCGGCGCTTTCCCCGCACCGTATACGAGAACCGGCTGCCCGCCGGCCCCGATTCGAGAAGCTCGCCGCGAACGTCCGCGCCCGCCTCGAACCCGTACGTCACGATGCGGCGATCGATGCGGGGAAGGATCGTCCGCACCTTCGGATCGTCGACGCA
>JBFYZJ010000289.1:0-4692 GCA_041309565.1 Candidatus Krumholzibacteriota bacterium | reverse complement strand
CTGCCGACGCAGCTCCGGCGGAAGCGTTGGAAGAAGAGTACAAGGCGGAGGTTCCCGAGGCCGCGCTCGCATCCACGGAGTTCGCCGCGAGCTTCTCGATCCCGAAGGCGGTCGATATTCCGAGCGGCCGCGATCCGCGGCGCGTCCTCGTTCTCTCGGGCACGCTCACGGGGAAGCTCTCGCGGTACACGGCGCCCCGCCTCTCGCAGAACGTCTACGTCACGGGGAACGTGACGAACTCCCTCGAAGCGCCGCTCCTCACGGGTCCCGCGGACGTCTACATTGAATCGACCGGCGCGAAGGGGAAGACGTCGAACTTCGTCGGCAAGGAGCAGCTGAAGACCGTCGCGACGGGGCAGGAATTTCCCATTCATCTCGGGATCGATCAGGACGTCAAGGTCACGCACAAGCTCGAGAAGAAGGAATACATCACGAAGGAAGGCGCCCCCGTCCGGAAGATTCGCTACAGCTATCTGATCACGCTCGAGAGCTTCAAGCCGGCAGCGGCGGCCGTGAAGCTCCAGGACCGTGTCCCGGTCCCGGCGGTCAAGGAGATCAAGGTGACGAACGTCGATCTCGCCCCGAAGCCCGCCGAGGAGCGCGAGGACGGCATACTGACGTGGAACCTCTCCCCCGCCCCGAAGCAGAAGATCGAGATCCGCGTTTCCTATACGATCGAGTTTCCGGGTGACTGGGAGGAGTATCTGCTGAATCTCGAATAGCGGCGCGACCGCAGCGCCCCCTCATATGGGGGCGCCGCTTTCATCCGCATCATCTCAAAAGCACGAGTTTCCTCGTCTGCGTGAATGTCCCCGCATCGAGCCGGCAGAAATACATGCCGCTCGAAACCGCCCGGCCGCTGCCGTCTCTTCCGTCCCACGCCGCGACGTAATGCCCGATCGGGCGGTCCTCGTCGACGATCGTCCGCACCAGCCGACCCGCGGCGTCGTAGATGCGAAGCGATACATGCCCCGGAACGGCAAGGCCGAATCCGATCCTCGTCGATGGATTGAACGGATTCGGATGATTCTGATCGATATAGGACGCCGATGGAACGAGGGACACCTCGCTGCCGGTCACGTTATCGGACGGAAGCAGCGTGCATCCGCTCTCGTTCCCGTGAATGTCCACGGCGGAGATCTTGTAGCAGAATCCGCTGTCCCAGCGCCACTCGCCGTCGAAGTACCCGTTATCGACCGGCTGCGCGATGCGATTGTCCGGCACCGGAACGAAATCGGCGCTCGTGCCCCGATAGACCGCGTAGTGAGAGAGATCGTTCGCGTCGTTCTCGTCCCAGATGAGCGCAAGGCCAGTGGGTTCGTAGCTCTGCTGCCCTGCGAGGCCCGACGGCGCGCCGGGCGGCAGATTGTCCACGGAGTAGCCGCTGTCCGGATCGCTCATGTACCACTCCAGCGGGTCGGTCGTATGCGCGCTCACCATGAAGACCGCGTACGGAATTTCGCTTTCCGTGGAATCGGCGAGCGTCCTCGCCCGATATATGTACTGTTCATATTGACAGGCGGCGAAGCTGCCCATCAGCTCCCACGTGCCGGCCGCGAATGCCTCCGATCCGGCGAACTCCCGCGATCGAAGAATGATCCGGCCGTTCACCGATTCGACCGGCCAGTCGGAGCAGCCCTCGATCTCGATGCCGGAACCGAACTCGGGGATGGATGCAGCCGCGGGGCCCTCTATCCGATGCCACACGTTATAGATAGCTATCGGCTTCGCGACGATGGCGTCGAGCGCCGACGCGTCGATCGCGATCCGCACCTCGCCCCCCTGGTCCGCCGGCACGTCGGCGACGGCAAGGATATCCGGCTGGAAGCGACCTCTGCGCCCTTGCCCGTCTATCTGCTGGGCATAGATATCGGAGTACGTCGTCCCGCGATAATCCGGCCATGCGACAATCGCCCCGCCGAGACCGTCGGGGGCGATGACGGGGTAATTCTGCGTATTGGTGGCCGCGCAGAGCACGACGCCGTTGGCAAGCCACTGGGCGATGCCCGCGCCGTCGATCCGCTGCGCATAGATGTCGGCGTTTCCGCTCCGCACATCCTGCCATGCGACGATCAAACCATCCTCGTCGTCGGACACGATCACCGGATTGCTCTGAATATTCTCCGCCCCGCACAACGTCACCCCCCCGCTCCCCCATTGAACCGCCCCCACGCCGTCGACACGCTGGGCGTAGATGTCGTAGGCGTCGGTGAGATTGGCGCCGAGCACGAGGAAGACGCCGCCGGAGCCATCGGGCATAGCGGCATGATACGGCGTACCCACGCTCGTTTGCAGCATAAACACGCCGTCCGTCGTCCACTGCGTCGCCCCTTCCCCGTCCACCCGCTGGCCGTAGAGAAAATAGCTCGTGCCGCCGCGCTCGTCGAACCAGCTGACGATCGCCCCGCCCGCGCCGTCGGCGACAATCCGCGGCTCCTTCTGCGCCGCCGCAGCGGTGCAAAGGGCTATCCCGTCCGCCGCCCATTGAACCGTTCCCGAGGAATCGACCGCCTGCGCATAGATATCGCCGGTTCCACTCCGCGCGTCCTGCCAGGCGACGATCGCCCCACCCGCGCCGTCCTGCGCGATCGAGGGATAGGCTTGTTCCCCCGCCAGCGCGCAGAGCGACACCCCATTCGTCGTCCATCGAACGACGCCGGCGGAGTTGATCCGCTGGGCATAGATATCGTAGTTCGTGGTGCGGAGGTCCTGCCAGGCAACGATCGCCCCGCCCGCGCCGTCCGAAACGATCCTCGGACTGATCTGGCCATAGGCGGCCGTGCAGAGCGGGACGCCGTTGGCCGTCCAAAGGACGGAGCCGGACGCGGTCACGCGTTGCGCATAGATATCGTAGAATGCGCCGCGATAATCCTGCCAGGCGATAATCGCTCCGCCCACGCCGTCGGATACGACGACGGGATACGCCTGATCCCCGGGATAGGAGCAGATCGCGATGTCGCCGTTGATCGGCCATAGCCGGTTGCCGGATGCGTCGATCCGCTGGGCGTAGATGTCGTTGTTGCCGTTCCGGCCATCCTGCCAAACGATAATCGCCCCGCCCGTGCCGTCCGGGATTGTCGCGAGATTAGTCTGATTCATGCTGGCCGCAGTTACGATCGAGCCGTCCTGCAACCATGCGGCTGCCGCGTCCGAAGCAGCGGCGCAGAGCAGACACAGAATCATCGCGGGCAGAGCATTCATGACCTTTCCCACAGCCGGTCCTCCTCTCGGATGCACGTTTCTCGCGAGGCGCAAGGAACCATATAAAAAGAGGAATCGGAATGGTGCATGGCAACGATGCGGCGCGAGCTCCAATCCCCCTTGATGCATCGGAATCGCGAATACAACCTATTATATCATAAGGACTACGGTGAAATCATCCGAAAAAGGATGGGGCCTAACGAAAAGGCGCTCCGGATCGCTCCGGAGCGCCTTTCAGCGCATTCTGGGTTCCCCCGGTTACTTCAGGTTCTCCCAGAGGATCTTGACCTGCTCTTTGGTCAACTTGACCGTGCCGCCGTCGTCGTCCGTGATCTTCACGAGATCGCCGTCGATGGTGGCTTCGGGGCAGCACTTGCTTCCGCTGCAGAGAACTACCTTCTTCATGTTCGACCTCCCTGTTCGAGTTTGCGGTCGATTCAAAGCTAGCGGAACCTCCCGGGAAGTTCAATATAAAATTAATGCGAATGGCGGGAATCGGCTATACTGGAGGCCGCAAGGAGGAATCATGCACCGGCACGTATGTCCGTGGTGGGTCGGCCACTTGCTCGCGAATCCGCTCCGGAGATTCGTCCACGATCCCCGGAAGATCCTCGCGCCGCACGTGCGCCCGGGCATGACCGTGCTCGATCTCGGTCCCGGCATGGCGACCTTCACCCTCGACCTCGCGCGGTTCGCCGGCGCCTCCGGCAGAGTGATTGCGGCGGACGTCCAGCCCCGGATGCTCGCTCAGATCGAGAAGCGCGCGGCGAAAGCGGGGCTCCTCCACCGCATCGAAACGCGCCGCGTCGCAGACGACGGCGCCTGGGCGAAGGATCTCGCGGGGAAAGTCGACTTCGCGCTCGCCTTCTACATGGTTCACGAGGTGCCGGACGCCCGAATGTTCTTCGCGCTCGTGCGCTCGACCCTCGCCCCGGGAGGCAGGCTCCTCGTCGTGGAGCCGAAGATGCATGTCTCCACGTGCGCCTACGCCGAATCAATCAACGCCGCCCGGCAGGCCGGATTCACGATCGTCGAATATCCGAAGGTCAGGCGGAGCAGGGCTGTGCTCTTCTCCCGCGGCGCCTAGTATCCCATTGCGCAGCCGTCCTTGCGGGACTCGGAGCCGCCGCGCAGCACGTCGCTCTTCCAGTCCCACCAGATGCCTTGGTAGCCGCCGAAACCCCCGGTGTCCGCTACGATCTTGTGCCCTTTTTCCATGAGGGCACGGACGGCCTCGGGCGCGAATCCGCTCTCGAGCGCCACCTCTCCGCCGTCCCGCATGACCTCGCCCGTCGGCTCCGAGGATCCGGAGTGATTGAACCGCGGCGCGTCCCCCGCTTCCTGCACGTTCATCCCGAAATCGAGGATGTTGCAGAGCACCTGCACGTGCCCCTGCGGCTGCATCGAGCCTCCCATGACGCCGAAGGCGAAGACCGGCTTCCCGTCGCGGGTGACCATGGCGGGGATGATCGTGTGGAAGGGGCGCTTGCC
>JBFYZJ010000288.1:0-2899 GCA_041309565.1 Candidatus Krumholzibacteriota bacterium | reverse complement strand
ATGCCGAGAGCCGTCCGCGGCGGGGTTGTATCGTTCGCGAAGAACGCGAGGACCTCGATGCGAACGAAGCTCTTCTCGAAGTCCCGCGCCGTCTCGTTATCGCCCGGTTTTCCTCCAACGGAGGCGAAGCCCGCATCGAGGATCGAGACCTTGATGAACGGCGCGCGGACGCCTTCCGAAAGCCGCCCGAGCTGCCGCTCGACGTCCGCGCCGACGAGCCGCCGGATGCCCGCGGCGAGCCGCGCGGCGTAGCCGTCGTCGAACGCGCGCCGCTTCTCGCGGGCGAAGAGCTCGATCTCGCCGATCGCGCGTTCGTCGATCGGGAGGGAGTCGAGCCACGCGGCGACCGCCTCGCGCCCCGCGCTCCCGCCCGGGGCGCCCTGAAAAGCGACCGGCGCCGACAGCCCCGCGACGATCAGCGGTATCGTCATAGCGGAATAGAATCTCATTGCATTCCCCCCGTGCGGACCGAATCGGGCTCGAGCGGGATCTCGTTCCCCGCCGGCGCGACGCCGGGGAGCGGGAAGCTCTCGCCCAACCCCAGCTTGACGAGGACCGGTCCGAGAGCCCGCTTCAGATCCTCGTAATCGCGGGGATTCTTGGGCTCGCCGAGGCCGAGCCACCCATAGACTCCGAAGTGCACGGGAATCACGAATCGCGCGCGGGTGTCGAGGGCGGCCGAGACGGCATCCGTCGAGCGGAGATGCCCGTTGACGTTGATAATCGCGATATCGGGGCGGTACCTGCTTCCGACCTCCGCAAACCCTTCGAAGTAGCTCGTATCCCCGCTGAGGAAGACGGTTCCGCGAGGCGTTTCGATCACCCATCCGAGGGCCCGCCCATCGGCCTTTCCCTTGAGGCTCCAGCGCCCGCCCCCATGGAGAGCGGCCACGGCGACGATGCGCCCCCCGGGGTACGCATAGGCTTCCCCGGGTATCATCACGCGCACATCGAAACGGAGCGTGTCGATGCGACCGGTGACCGGCGGCGGACAGAGCACGACCGTCCCCGGCGGAAACGCGGCGAGCGTCTTCGGGCTCAGGTGATCGACATGGGCGTGCGAGATCAGGACGACGCGCGCGCCGCCGTAGCTTTCCCGGGGAGGCGCGCCCACCTTCCGGCGGCGCACTCCCGCTGTCTTCTCGAAAACGGGATCCGTGACGATCCCGAAGCCGTCGACATCGATGTAGCAGCATGCGTGTCCCCAGAACGTGACGGCGTTGCGGGCGGGCGCGGGGAAAAGCCCGGCGTCGGTCGTCGCGAGCTCCGCGCGGGCGTCCGCGCCGGATACCAGGAGACATCCCGCCATGAGGAGGGCGGCAATCACTTGTCGAGAATCCATGAGATGTAAGCGCGCAATTCCGGATTGCGCGTGTTGACATCGGGGTAGTCGGCGTACCGCCGGTCCGCGAGATAGACCACGTATTCGGATCCGAATACGAAATAGTCGCGGATGGGAACCGATGCCCGCAGATAGGTCGTATTGAGAAAGTGCTGGGCGTCGTTGCCGCTGACGGAGTAAATGTAGGCGCCCGAGTGCCCGAGCGCGAAGTATTCGCGCCCGCCGCGCCCGAACGACGCCATGAACTTGTAGCCGAAGCCCGGTCCGTAATCGTAATCGCGCCCCGAGATGCTGAAATGATCGCACTTGGACGCGCCGAGGATGATCGCGTTCGTGTGGAACTCGGTGCGCGTTTCGAAGCCGCGCTCCGTCACGAAGCGCGAGAGAAAGGTCGCCCCGAACGATTGGGCTCCGTAGGTGAAGGCCTCGTTGTCGAGATAGTCGCTGTGCTGGTACGCGGCGAGGATATGCTGCGCGCTCTCGCTTCGGCTCACCTCGTTTCCGAAGAGATAGCCCATGCTCGTGATCTGCGCGATCGAGTGCGGCTTGTTGTCGTGGTTCACATGGAAGACGAAATTGAAATGGTCGAACGGGCGCTTCATCTCCTCGCGGAACGGATCTCCGTGGACCGCCGCGAAGCGGACGAACGCCTTCGCGGAGGCCGCCTGCCACAACCGCTCGTCGCCGAGGACACGCATCCCGAGGTCGAGGCGCATCCCGCCGTACGCAGGGTAACGGTCGGGGGGATTCGCGTGCACCTCGAAAGCCTCGCCGGTGACGAGCCGATTGAATCCTCGCATCGGCGTGAGCAGGAAGCCCCCGAGCTCCCGCATGACGCGCCCGTTCCCCGTCGCCGTGTTGTCGAGGACCATCGTCGACAGGCGGAAGAGCGATTCGCCCAGCGCGATGCCCCCCACGGACGTATTGATCCAGTCGTTGAACGCGCCGTGGTTCGCCTCGCACATATATTCCCAGTGCCAACTCCCCGCGAACGCCCACGGAATCGACTCCCAGTAATTGTAGCCGTTCGCGCGAGCGCTCGTGAAATAGAGGCTCCCCGCGTACGGGTGGTTGAAGCTGTTGGTGGCGAACTGATTGTCGTCCCACTCGAGCCCGGCCTTCAGGTTCTCCGCGATCGATTCCCAGCTGATGCGGAACTCCGCGAGCGTGCCTCCCTCGCGAACATAGCGGCAAAACGCCCATTGGACATAGTTCGACAGGAGAACGTCTGTCGCGGTGCGCAGGAAGCGGTGTTTCATCTGGTACGACTCGGGCGAGCGCAGGCTATCCCCGGCGGCCCCCGCCATTCCGGCATCCGCGGGAGCGGAAGGCTCATCGAGAAGCGGCGTGCCGAACACGGAGTATGCCGAGACTTCCGCGGCGCGAGCCGCGGAGGCGAGCCCCGACGCGATCAGCGCCGCCGCGAGAATCGAGCATATGCGTATCCGGATAGCCATATGCAGCAATCTAGCACGACCTGCGCCGAATCGGCAACTCAATAAAACGCTCCCCGCAAGAAATGCAAATCGGAGAACGTAGATTCAGCTTGCCTGATCA
>JBFYZJ010000287.1:0-4101 GCA_041309565.1 Candidatus Krumholzibacteriota bacterium | reverse complement strand
ATGCCGATCGTGTCGTACCGACCGAGTTTTTTCGCGACGAGGAGCTTGGTGCCGACTCCGTCCGTCGTGGAGAGGAGGACCGGCTCGCGGTAGCCGGAGAGGTCGAGCGCAGCGCCGCCGGCGAAGCCTCCGATGCCCTTGGATACGGCCTTGGATGCGATACCCTTGATGAACTCCGCGAATTCGTCGCCTTTGCGGATGGATACGCCCGATTTCTCGTAGTCTAGACCGCTCATGTGCGATCCTTTCCGCCGGCGGCTGGCGGGAAGGGATGTTTCCCGTCGAAGCAGGCGCAGCAATACTCCCCTCGGTCGCGCAACACGGCAAGGAGTCGGTCTTGCGTGAGGAAGCGGGCCGAGTCGGCCCCGACCTCCCGCGCTATCCCCGCCGGATCGAGCCTGTTTGAAATGAGCTGATCCCGGTCGGGGATGTCGATTCCGTAGTAGCAGGGCCACTTGAGCTCGGGGGCCGCGAGTCGGAGGTGCACTTCCTTGGCCCCGGCCTCGCGGAGGAGGTTCACGATGATCCTGCTCGTCGTCCCCCGGACGAGCGAGTCGTCGATCATCACCACGCGCTTGCCCGCGACGACCTCGGGGACGGCGTGGAGCTTCAGGCGTGCCGCTAGTTCGCGCTGGTTCCGCGTCGGCATGATGAAGCTCCGGCCCGCGTAGTGGCTCCTCGCGAGGCCGAAATCGAAGGGCAGTCCCGCCCGGCGCGCGTAGCCGATCGCCGCGAGATTGCCCGAATCGGGCACGGGGATGACGACGTCCGCGGCGAGATCGTCGGCGTCCTGGTCGGCGAGCGCCTCTCCAAAGCGGGTCCGCGCCGCGTGCACCGACTGGCCGAAAACCTCCGAGTCGGGGCGGGCGAAGTAGATGAGTTCGAAGACGCAGCGGGACGAGGGCTTGCGCGGTTCGAGGAAGAAAGAACGCTCACCGGAGCCGGCGACGATGACGACCTCGCCCGGCCTGACCTCCCGGTAGGGCATCGGCCCGACGGAATGGAGAGCGCAGGTCTCGGAGGCCGCGTACCATGTATCGCCCTTCCTCCCGAGGTAGAGCGGACGAAAGCCGGAAGGGTCTCGCGCGGCGATAAGCGCGTCCTCGTGCATGATCGCGAGGCTGTACGCTCCCTCGAGCGGGGCGAACGCGTCGCGGAGAAATCCCTCCCGGTCGCTTTTCCGCGAACGCGAGATCAGGTGGAGTATCAGCTCCGAGTCGGCGCTCCCTTGGAAAATCGAGCCCTCTTCGGTAAGACGCGCGCGGAGCGGCGCCCCATTCGAGATGTTCCCGTTGTGCGCGAGCGCGAGGCGGCCCTTGTTGCATTCGATGACGAGTGGTTGGGCGTTCTGGAGACCGCTTCCGCCCGCGGTGGAGTAGCGGACGTGGCCGATGCCGAGGCGCGACGGGTGGGTTTCGGCAAGCATGGATCCGAGAACCGGAGCGACCATGCCGAGATCTTTACGGCCGCACCAAAGGTTGTTTTCCTCCCACGCGACGCCGCAGGATTCCTGGCCGCGATGCTGGAGCGAAAAGAGCATGTAAAAAAGGATTTCGGGAATGTTGCGCTGGTCTGGCGAGCGGACGCCGGCTATTCCGCAGTAATGGCCCAGGCTTTCCATGCTCGGTTCTAGCACGCACGTCGCTCGATGGTCAAGGTGAGCGGCGACGGCGATCTACCGCTCCCCGGCGTCTTCGAGCGGGGATGCAAGGTTTTCCGGCCCCTCCCCGCCCGAGGCTGAGCCGATCCCGGAGGCCGCTTCCGCGTCGCCGGCGAGCTCGCCCGCCGGGGCGGCCTTCACGAAGGTGAAGTTGCGCATGATCTTGACCAGCACCCCTATCCTGTCGCGGCCCGCCTGTATCTGCCCCATGATCTCCTTGTTCCGACCGCCGCCCAGCGTGCGGAGGTTGGTGATGAGATCCGGGCTCGAGCGCCGGTAATCGGTGACTATGTCGCTCAACGCGCTCCCGAGCATCGCAAAGAGACCGGTCTCGTCGTCCACGATCTCCCTCGCGCGGCCGTTGATCGCGTCGACTAGCCTGGTGAGGAAGGATGAGATGTCCTTGCCGCGGCGCATCTCCTCGATGTACCGCTTCATCGCGACGATGGAGACGCGGCCATTGCCCTTGACCTGTTCCTCGAAGTCGCTTATCCGCGCGCCCGAGCGCTCGCATTGATAGAGGACGTTCGCGAGGTTGTTTTGGAAATTCTTGTTCTCGAAATAGCCCTCGACGAGGACTCGCTTGATCGATTCGGCGAGCGTGGGCGCGAATTGCAGGATTATGAAGGTCTTGAGGATGCGCAGCGGCTTGATCCAGATGAAGCTGTTAGGGCTCTCCCGGCGGAGGTAGGAATCGTTTTCCTCGTCGTAGCCCTCGATCTCAAAAACATCGATCTCTCCGAACAGGGAACGGATGTCGGCCATGATCGCGGTCTCGTGCTGTTCGCGAAGTATGCGCTCTCGGTCCTTGTCGAACTGCACGATGAGCCGCCTCCGGTACGCCGCGAGGAAGTCCTTCCTTTCGCGCGGCGTGTTCGGCGCGTATCCCGGATCATCCTTGGTGCAGCGGATGAGGGGCAACAGGATCCCGGCGTGGAGCTTGTCGGCCAGGCAGCGATCGAGTTGTGTGAAGAGCTTGTCTACCTTGATTCTCATGGCGTCTTCGATGCCCGTGGTATGGCGCTTTTCGAGGAGGCGGAAAAGGTTTTCCTTGAGCTGCAGGGAAAAGCAGAAATTGTCGAGCAGGTAATACAGGTCGAGGATCTCGGGCAGGGCTTGCTCGCCGGGGATAGCCGAGAAGTCGGGCTTGTACTGCGGATCGTCGACGCTGGCGCTCGGATCGAAGAGTCCCAGGATGCGCTCGTAGTCGTGGCGGCACAGTTCTATGAATCGGTCGACCTCGTACAGGTCGGCGTTGACCGCCTGGGAGCCGAGCGACTCGAGCGAAGCGAGGAAATCCTGGAACTCCCGAGCGATCGTGTCGATCTCGTCCTCGGCGCGGAGCGCTTGGTGGACGCGCTCCGACATGCCCTCGTACGCGAAGTAGCGCTTGCGTTCCTGGTCCGCCGAGGGGAGGCGGCAGTCGACGAGATAATCGAAGAAGCGCTGCGAGACCCGGATGTCGGGATTGGCGACCGTCGCCCTCGCCAGCTCGGATAGCGGTCGCAGGAGGCCGCAGAACTGATAGACCGTCTTGGCGAATCCGGGCAGCACGAGGTTCTGCTTGTATCGGTAATAGGGTGGGCGTATCGCCTCGAGAAGGCCGCCGAGCCTCCGGAGCTCGGCCCGGCGCTTCGCCTCGTCGGGATTCCTGGCAAAGAGGCGCGCGAAGAAATCCCGAATTTTTCTAAATATTCCCATGACAGGATTGTAGGAGACTCGGATCGGCCAATCAAGCGCCGACGGCTCGAGCCTTCCAATCGTCGAGGATGAGGATACGCGGTTTCCGCCTGCCGCGCTGGAGCGGTTCGCTTCGGCGGCGCTCGGCCTCGAGCAGCCCGGGTTCGGCTTCGATCGGCGCGCCGAGCCTGATGGCGAGGGCGACGGCATCCGCCGGGCGGACGTCCCGAACGAGCCGGCACTGGCCTTTCCTGTACTTCAGCCGCGCGCTGACGCTGCCGCGGCTGGTTCCGAGGACCACTTCGTCGAGCGTGAACCCGCCCTCCCGGAATATTTCGGCGAGCAGGTCGTGGGTAAGAGGCCGGGGCGGGGCGATGCCCTCGAGTTCCATTATGATGGCGCTCGCCTCGAAGGGACCCGCCGGGAATTCGACGCGCCGCCTACGGGCCCTGTCCTCGAGCACGACGAGGGGGGCACCCTCCGGCCCATCGAGCGCTACGCCGCGCACCCGAAGTTCGACAAGTCCATTGTCCATACTCCAAACAATTTATCCCGCTTCGGCGCGGAATTCCCGTGCTATTGACACCTTCCGCCCGCCGCTCCTATTCTTTTCCCGTGTCCCGCGCTCCCCACGCGGGTGAAAGGCGGGGACCTCCGGAATGTCCGATTTCCTGGGCGATGCCGATTTCGAGCTCTATAGGAAGCTCATTTACGACGAAAGCGGCATCACTTTCTCCACGACCAACCGCTCGATCCTCGAA
>JBFYZJ010000286.1:0-5557 GCA_041309565.1 Candidatus Krumholzibacteriota bacterium | reverse complement strand
GCGCCGTTCGCGATGATGAAGGCGCCCATGACCTTGTCCATGTCGCCGCTCATGACGATGATGCTCGCCTTGTCGGGAGCAGTTCCGTCGCTCATTCGAATTCCTCCTTGCAGAACGTCACTACGATCCCTGCGTCTATTTCACCCCGGCGAGCCACAGGGCGACCGGCCGGTACACCACGTGCGCGAATTTGGTGAAGGGCACCGACATGAGAAGATTGAACACGAAAACGAGATGGAACGCGAACGCCCAATACGCGGCCATGGGCATGGCGAGGAACCGGAACGCGAGCATCACGTAGCCGCTCAGGACGGAGAGCGCGAGCAGCATCAGGAACACCCAGTCCGAATGGTGAGAGCGCTTCGCGTATTCGCCCCGACGCTTCAGCCGCATGTTCATGTAATAGGCGAGCCCGAACATGGTCGCGGCCCCCGATACCGAGCCGATCACGAGCGACACCCAGCGCGGGAGAGGAATCCACTTGAAGTCGACCGCGGCGATGATGCAGGTCGCCAGAAACATCCCCATGAATCCCGCCGAGACGGCGAGATGCGCCCATCGGCGGAACTTGTCGTCCTCGCATTCGCCGAATCGCTTCTGGAAAGCGATCTCGCGGACCGCGCCGAGCGAGGAACGCTTGAGGTTGCCGATCGAGAACGCGGCGCCGTGCCTCCCCTTTTTCATCGAGCGGTACATGATCCAGATATTGCCGAGGAACGCCGCCATGATGAAGACGACGATCGCGATCCCGGCGACGTGGATGTGCTCGAGCGTGACGAAGGAGAGGAAATCGACCTTCTCGCGGTCCATCGCGGGATTGTGAAAAATGACGATCAGGGCGATCGCGATCGCGGTGAGGAGCACCCACGCGATTCCCGAGGCGAACGCCGAATAGAAGGCGTCGGCGACGCGGCCGATCGAGTACTTGCGAATAGCGAGCCGCCGGAGCGCCATCATGAGGGCACCGGGATCGGCCTCGCGGGGGCAGGTCTTGCTGCATTCGCCGCAGTAGTAGCAAAGCCACGGCTCGGGGGACGAGAGGATCCGCCCCTCGAGGCCGAGGAGCGAGTAGCGGATCATCTTCCGCGGGAAGGAGAGCTCCCCCTCGGAGAGCGGGCAGACGGCGCTGCAGGCGCCGCAGCTGTAGCACGCGGCGAGATCGGGCGCGCCGAGCTTCTTCACGCCGTTGACAAAATCGAGATTCGCCCGCTCCATGGTCATTTCCCTTCCACGATTCTATATTTGTAATAGCCCTCGTCGGTCACTTCTTCGGTGGCGGCGACGAATCCATACCGCACGTAGCCCATGAGCCACCACGTCGCCTCGTGCGGCGCGATGCTCATGGCGGCGGCGATCTCGGGGATCGTCTTCGGCCCGCCGCGGAGAACGTCGAGCATCCGAGCCCTCATCGTGTATTCGTGCCGGGCCGTCTGGCGTCGCTCTCCCTTGATCGAGTCGCTCTCCGGGAATCTCTTGTCCGCGTTTTCAGACACCGGCAGCCTCCCGCGCGAACGCGTCTATCATCGCCGTGATCTGGTCGTCCGTCGAGCCCTTGAGCTGGGTGGCGTCCTTCGGGCACACGGGGACGCAGGCGCCGCAGCCCTTGCAGAGCGCGTCGACGACGCGGGCGACTTCCTTGTCGCCGTACGCGATCTTCTCGATCGCCGAATAGGGGCACGCCTTCTCGCACTCGCCGCACCAGACGCACCGGTCGTTCATCACGTAGGCGACGAACGGCTGGAGGTCGACGTATCCCTTGACGAGGAGCGCGGCCGCCTTCGAGACGGCCGAGAGGGACGCGGCGACGCTCTCGGTCGAGTTCTTGGGCCCCTGGCACGATCCCGCGATATAGACGCCGTCGATCACCGTTTCGACGGGACGGAGCTTCGCGTGGATCTCGTTGTAGAAGCGGTCGGTGCCGACGGGGAGCTTGAGAACCGTCGTCAGATGATCGTTCTCGCGCGGCACCATGCCGGCGGCGAGCACGACGAGGTCCGCGGGAATCTCGATCTCCTCGCCGCCGGTGAGGAGGTCCTTCACCGCGACGACGAGCGCGCCGTTCTCCGCACGCACCGTCGGGGGCTCCGTCTCGTTGAAGCGCGCGAACACCGCGCCGCCCTTCGACGCTTCCTCGTAGAGGAGCTCGAATTTGCCGTAGGTCCGGATGTCGCGGTAGAAGTGCGCCGTCCGCAAGCCGTGGAACTTCCGCATCGCGAGGTTGGAGGCGTGCACCGCCGCGCTGCAGCAGTAGCGCGAGCAGTATTGATTGGCGTTTTCCACGTCGGCCGCCTGTCTGCTTCCGACGCAGTAGATGAACGCGATCGTTTTCACTTCACGGCCGCCGCGCTCGAGACGGCCGCCCGGGCCCTGGATCATCTTTCCAAATTCGTCGAGGGTGACGACGCCGTCGAGCCCGAAACCGTACTCGTCCCGCTTCGGCCGGTACACGTCGAAGCCGGTCGCGACGATGATGGCGCCGACGTTGAGAGAGATCGTCTCCTCGGGACGGCCCGCCGGGACGATCCTGATCTTCACCTCGAAATCGCCGATATGCCCCTGCTTCTCCACGAGCTCCGCGCCCGTGAAAAGCGTGATGTTGCTCCGTTTCCTGACGCCGTCGAGGAGCCCCTTGACGATTTCGGCGCCGTTCTTGCCCGTCGGATACATCTCGCCGAGCTCCCCGATATGCCCGCCGGCGGCCGCTTCGCGCTCGATGAGGAACACCTCGACGCCGAGATCGGCGGCCTCGATCGCAGCCCTGAGCCCCGCGATGCCTGCTCCGATGACGAGGACCTTCTTGACCGACATCACGCGGATCGGCTCAAGCGGCTCCGCCCGCATCGCCTTCTCGATCCCGCCGCGCACGAGGCCGATCGCCTTGCACGTGGCGCCCTCCTTGTCGTCCGAGTGCGCCCACGAGCACTGCTCCCTGATGTTGACCTGCACGTATTGGAAGGGATTCATTCCCGATCGTGTCGCGACGTTACGGAAGGTGGTGAGGTGCAGCTTCGGCGAGCACGATGCGACGACCATCCCGTCGAGCTTCTGCTCTTCGATGTCCCTTCGCATCTCCTGCTGCGAGGCGTCCGAGCAGCTGAAGAGAGAGGTTTTGGCGACCGTCACGCCGAGCTCCTTCTCGACCGCCGCGCGCACCTTGTCGACGTCGACGTAGTCGGCGATGTTGCCGCCGCAGTGGCAGATGTAGACGCCGATCTTCTTTCCTTCTTCGCTCATCGCTTCCTCTTGAGCCCCTCGATATAGGAGGCGGCCTGCGCCGCCGCAGCGCCCGAGTGGAGAATGGTGTCGGGAATGTCCATCGGTCCCGTCGCCGTGCCGGCGGCGAAAACCCCCTCGATGCTCGTCTTCGCGGGGCTCACGTGCTCCTCGGGCTCGCGAACGAAGAGCATGTCGTCCGCCTCGAGCGAATCGCCGTCGAAGAGGCGCATGAATTCGGGATTCGGCGTGAAGCCGACGGAGAGAACGACGAGGTCGTGTTCGGCCTCCCGGATCGCGCCCCCCGCGTCGATGTCCTCGTAGCGGAGCACGAGCTCTCCCCCGTGCTTTTCCGTGATCTTCGCGATCTTCCCCTTCACGAACCGCACACCCATCGCCTTCGTCTGCTCGTAGAACTCGTCGTAGCCCTTGCCGAAGGCGCGGATATCGATGTAGTACATCGTGACGTCGGCGACGGGAAGCGCGCCGAGGAGGAGCTGCGCCTGCTTCATCGAGTACATGCAGCAGACGCGGGAGCAGATGGGATTATTCATCGTGCGGTCGCGAGAGCCGGCGCAAAATACGTAGGCGATGTTGGCCGGTTTCTTCCCGTCCCCCGGCCGCAACACGTGGTTATAGGGGCGGGTCGGCGCGACGAGCCGGTCCATCTGCATCGCCGTGATGACGTTCTTGTATTTCCCGGACCCGTATCGCTCCATGAGCTCGCCGGGAAACAGCTTGAATCCCGTCGAGACGACCACCGAGCCCACCTCGACCTCCCGCTCCACGGCGCGCATGTCGAAATCGACCGCATCCGCGGGGCAGACGTTCTTGCACTGCCGGCATTCGCTGCAGATGCCGCAGTTGAGGCAATTCGAGGCGCTCGCGAGCGCTTCCTCCTCGGTGAGGGGCTCCTGCACTTCGCTGAAATCCCTGATACGGAGATGAGACGCGATCTCCCGCGTTTCGACCCGCACCGACGGGTGCGCGACCTGACGCGCGAGAACCGCTTCCGGGCTCATGACAGGGAGCTTCGGCTCGAATTCGACCCCCTCGATGGTCTCGCCGCGCAACCGCCGATCGATGAAGAACGCGGCTCGCTTCGCCTGGCCGATCGCCTGCACGATCGTCGCCGGACCGGTCACGACGTCGCCGCCGGCGAATATGCCGTCGACGCTCGTCATGAGCGTCGCGGGGTCGACCGCGATAGTTCCGTTCGGATTCAGCGCGATCCCCTCTCCGGCGAGAGCGTTCGTCGGCTGCTCCTGCCCTATCGCGACGCACACGATATCCGCGGCGATCCGCTTGATGCCCGCACTCTCCCGAAGCGTCCGGCCGCCGTCCGCGCCGATCATCGAAACGGAACGGACGAATTCGACCGCCGTCACCCGCCCCTCCGCGCCGACGACCCGCTTCGGGGCGAGCCCCGTCCGCAGCGCCACTCCCTCGGCGAGCGCGTCCCGAATCTCGTCGCGCGAGGCGGGCATCTCCTCTCTCGTGCGCCGGTAGACGATGGCGACCGAGGCGGCGCCGAGGCGGCGCGCCGTGCGGGCGACGTCGACGGCGACGTTGCCCCCTCCGATGACTGCGACATGCTTGCCCGCGATATCGAGACGACCCCCCGCGTGCGCCGCGATGAGGAACTCGATCCCTCCGACGACGTCACGGAGCTCGTCCCCCTCGATCCGGAGCCGCTTGGAGACCGCCGCGCCGACGGCGAGGAACACTGCGTCGAATCCCTCCGCCCGGAGCTTCGAAACGGATTCGACGGGAGCCCCGCACCTGACTTCGACGCCGAGCGCCGTCACGTTCCTGATGTCGCGGTCGACGACTTCCTTGGGCAGACGGTACGGGGGAATTCCCGACCGGAGCATGCCTCCTACCTCCGCAGCCGCCTCGAATATCACGACGCGGTGCCCCTTCTTCGCGAGGAAGTACGCCGCTCCGAGCCCCGCCGGCCCCGAGCCTACGATCGCGACCGATTTCCCTGATTTTTCCTCGGGCGGACCGTACGGCGGCTCGGAATGCCGCTCGTAGTACCAATCGGCGATGAATCGCTTGAGGAGCTTGATCTCGGGGGCGTCGCCGATCTTCTCGCGGGTGCACTCGGGCTGGCACGGGGCGTAGCACGCGCGCCCGAGGCTCGCGACGAGGGGCGCATCCTCCATGATCAGGTCGAACGCCTTCTCGAAATCCCCCCGGCGCGCGAGCGAGATGTAGCCGTTCGCCTTGATGCCGGCGGGGCAGGCGTACGTGCAGGGAGAGGTCCCCTCGCGATCGATGACCACCTTCTTCGGCACCGCCTGCGGAAACGCAATGTACGCGGCGCGCCGCGACATGAGAT
>JBFYZJ010000285.1:0-5311 GCA_041309565.1 Candidatus Krumholzibacteriota bacterium | reverse complement strand
CGATACTGCTGACGATCATCACGATGCTGCTCACGGGACTCGCGATCGTGAAGGAGCGCGAGACCGGCACGCTCGAGCAGCTCCTCGTGACGCCGCTCAAGCCCTGGCAGATCATCGCGGGGAAGACGATCCCCTTCGCCATCCTCGGGATGGCCGAGATGGCGCTCGCGACGACGGTGGGCGTGCTCTGGTTCGGCATCCCGATCGCGGGGAACGTGGGGCTGCTCGCGCTCCTCGGATTCACCTTCATCATCGCGACGCTCGGGCTCGGCGTCCTCATCTCGACGATCGCCGGCACGCAGCAGCAGGCGCTCTTCGTCACGTGGTTCTTCCTCCAGATATTCATCATGCTCAGCGGACTCTTCTACCCGATCGAGAACATGCCGCGCGCCGTGCAGACGATCACCCTGATCAATCCGCTCCGCTACTTCATCGCGATCAACCGCGAGATCTTCCTCAAGGGGGGCGGGCTCGACGTCCTCTGGCCGGAGCTGCGGTCGCTCCTCATTATCGGCGTTTGCGTTTTCGGCTTCGCGACGTTACGATTCCATAAGAGGGCAGGGTAATGCGACGGAGGTTTTTCGTGCCCACGTTCGGGCTTCTTCTCTGCTTGACGGCAGCTCTTCTCGGCGGCGCGAGTCCCTCGACGAACGCCGCCTGGCGGACGATCGCGCCCGGTTTGGAAATCGGCACCTTCGCGGCGAGCGCGCCGGGCGGCGGCGGCAAGGGGCAAATCACGGTCCTTCGCGCCGATCCCGCCCTGTGGGATCTGGAGTTCGCCGGACTGAGTCAGGAGAAAGAGGGGACCGTCGGGCGGACCGCGAAGCGGTGGGCGAAGGATCGCAAATACACCGCCGCGATCAACGCCGGTATGTTCGCCGAGGACTTCAGGACGCACCTCGGCTATCTCCGGCAGGGGGATCATGTGCACAACGGCCGGATCGTCAAGAAATACGAGTCGGCGGCCGCCTTCGGCCCGACGGCGAAGTCGGACGCCCCGCGGTTCCGCATATTCGATCTCGACGAGCCGGGCGTGACGATAGAAACGATCCGCCGCGACTACTCCCTCATCGTCCAGAATCTCAGATTGATCAAGCGCCCCGGGGAGAATCGCTGGGAGCAGCAGCCGAAGCGTTGGAGCGAGGCGGCGCTCGGCGAGGACGCCGCGGGACGCATTCTTTTCATATTCTCCCGCTCGCCGTTCTCGATGCACGACCTGAACCGGGAGCTGCTCTCGATGGGAATCGACGTGGTTGCCGCGCAGCATCTCGAGGGGGGCCCCGAGGCCCAGCTCTACATTCGCGCCGGCAAGGAAGAAATCGAGATGTTCGGGAGCTTCGAGACCGATTTCGAGGAAGACGACGACAACAACCGCGCGTGGCCCGTGCCGAACGTTCTCGGCATCAAGCCGCGGGCGCACGGCAGATAGGCTCCACCGAAATCGCATACCCTGTCGACGGCGCCGATATCGCGCGCCGGCATTATGCGTTTGCGGCGCCCCGCACGAACCGCGATATTTGAAATAAGATACGCCCGGGCCGGAGTCCGGCCCGAGGGAATCCACACACGATTGCCATGGGGGGCATGGCGCGGCATGCGGATCGTTCTCCCGCACATCGGCGCGTTCTGCCGCGCGCGCGCGCTCGCGGCAGCGAGGCGAGCCCGCGCGGCGATAACGCTCGCTGCCGCGGCGCTCGCCGCCTGCGCATTCCCCCTCGGGATCGCCTCCTCTCCGGCCCGCTCCGAGGGCCGCGCCCCCGCGCTCGCCGCGAAATTCAACGCGCCGAAAAGGACGATCGTCATGGACGGGAGCTGCGTCCAGTACGCGGGCAATCTCCAGATCAACGTGACGAACTTCGGCTTTCTCGGGTCGATGCCGGCGAGCCGGCTCCCGATGTCCGATTCGCCGTCCGCGCAGTGGCCCGCGGGGAGCGGCATCGAATATCTCTACGCCGCGGGGCTCTGGATCGGCGCGGAGCGAACCGGCGTCCCGTCCGTCTCGACCGGCTATCCCGAGAACGAATTCTACCCGGCCGACGACCCCGTGGACGTGATCTACCGCGCGTCCGAGGGGGCCGCGGGAGGCGGCAATTACCCCGGCCGCGCGGACGACGACGGCGACCGCCGCGTGAACGAGGACCGGTTGAACGGGCGCGACGACGACGGCGACGGCCGCGTCGACGAGGACTTCGTCGCGATCGGCAATCTCATGTACTCGTGCCGGTACGCGGACGACGACGAGACGGCGAAAGAGGTCTGGCCCGAGCACGTGCCGCTCGGGCTCGAGGTGCGGCAGGAGACATTCCAGTGGAGCGAGAAGCAGCTCGACGATTTCGTCGGCGTGCACTACAGCGTCGTGAACGTCGGCGGCGACTTCCTCGACAACGTCTATGCGGGCATCTACGCCGATCTCGACGCCGGCCCGCGGAACGTGAGCAACTATTTCCGGGACGACATGATCGGCACGTGGGAGGGGATCTGGTGCGCGCGGATCGGGGAGGCCTCGATCCCCGTGCGCTTCACCGTGGTGTACGCGCGCGACGGCGACGGGGACGGCGGGAGAACGCCGGGCTGGTTCGGGCTCGTGTTCCTCGGCTGCTGGACGCAGACGATGGGGGGCCCGGCGGTCGAGGCGGCCGGGATCAACGGGATCCACATTTTCACGGGGCTGCTTCCATTCGAGCACGGCGGGGAGCCGGTGAACGATTTCGAGCGCTACGCGGCGCTGTCGAGCGCGACGAGGGATTCCAACACGGTCACGCCGAACGATTACAAGGCGCTCGTGAGCCTCGGCCCCATCACCCAGCTCGCGCCGGGCGCCTCCGTCGAGATCCACGCGGCATACGTGTGCGGCGAAGGGCTCGCGGGCTTGCTCGACAACGCGGCGATGGCCGCGTACGTGTACCGCGGCGTGTGGCACGACGTGGACCGGCGGTTCGACACGGGGATGTTCGGGCGGGAGACGCCCGTGGCGGGGCCCGCGGACGGCGTCGACCCCGACGCCTGCGACGACAACGAGGAGAGCTACCGGCTCCGGCGCGGCGACACGCTCTGGACGAACGCGGACTGCGAGGAGGAGATCGAGTTCTACGAATACACCGGTTGCTACCGGGGGAATCTGACGTTCAAGAATTATCAGACCGGCGTCGACGGCAAGGAGACGCAGATTCACTGGGTGACGAGCGCCGCCTCCCCGCCGCCGGCTATGCGGGCGGTCGCGGGGGACGCGACGGTGGCGCTCTTCTGGGACAACCTGAGCGAGATCGCGCGCGACCCGGTCACGCTCGTGTACGACTTCGAGGGATATCAGGTGTGGCGGGCGGACGACTGGCACCGCCCGCTCGGGACGAACGCGGCGAGCGGGCCGAGCGCCGATCTCTGGCATCTCGTCAGTACCCGCGATCTCGTAAACGGGCTCGTCCCCGACGAGGATTTCCAGAAGCCCTTCGCCGAGGGAGGCTTCGGCTACGAGCCGCTCGCGAAACTCGGTGACGAGCGCGAGGAGTTCATCGACGAGTTCGAGGAGCACTTGAGATTATCGCCGCTCGAGTCCCCGCCGTGCCCGGTGGGGCTCGCGGCGGAGGATTGCGACACGCTCGAGGCGCTCGCGCGCCGGAACCTCGGGCTCGAGGGGGGGCGCCGGTATTACACGTTCGTCGACACGGCCCCGAAGAACGGGATGCCCTATTTCTACTCGGTCGTGGCGTACGACCACCTCCTCCTCAACGGCGTGCCGGCCGCAATCGGCGTTCGCGACATGCCCATTTCGAACTTCGTGTACGTCGAGCCGCATTCGCCGGCGCAGGCGGCGGAGAGCTTCGAGGCGGAGGATATCTACGTCGTGCCGAATCCGGTCACGAGCGCGCAAACGGCGCCGTGGACCCTCGCGCCGAACAACGCCGACCCGAGCGGCGAGAAGCTCGAGTTCCGCAACCTGCCGAAGTGCCGGAGCACCGTGAGGATCTTCACGATCGCGGGGGATCTCGTGCAGACGCTCTCCCACGACGGCACGGGCGGGAACGGCACGCTGCCGTGGAACATGGTGTCGCGGAACGGGCAGAGCATCGCGAGCGGCGTGTATCTCTTCAGCGTCGAGCCGGAGGACGGACGGTTCGAGCGCGCGATAGGCAAGTTCGTCGTCATTCGATGAGATTCGGGGAGGGCATGGTCGAGCGTCGTGTAACAGTATCGATCGTCATCGCCGCGGCGATTGCGCTCGCCGGCTGCTCGGAGAACGTCTTCATCGGCGCGCCCGGCACGAACGCGCCGCCGACGATCCAGCTCGTGAACGGCCCCGTCGAGCATGACACCGTCGGCTACAAGGTCGAGCTCAGTTGGCTCGGGGAGGACCGCGACGGGAGGATCGAAGGGTACGAGTTCGTGATCGCCAAAGGGGATCCGCTCGGCTTCGACCGGGAGGATACGTGCGGGATCCGCCGCTGGACGAAGACCGCGCGCACCGACAGCGTCTTCAAGCTCCTCGCCGACCAGTACGACACGACCGTGACGATCGGCGCGAGCACCTACTCGAGGTATCAACGGACCCAAACGTTCTTCGTGCGCGCGGTCGACGACCGCGGCTATCGTTCCCAGCCCGCCTACCGCTCCTTCACGACATGGACCCTCGCCCCCGGAGTCGTGATCGATTTCCCGCCGAATCCGTTTCCGGGCTACTCGCAGACGCTGCCGCCGATCATCAACTTCCGCTGGAAGGGAGTCGATCCGCGGGACGATCCGTGGCACGTCGCGCAGGTCGACTCGGTGCGGTATCTCCTCACCGTACGTTCCGACAGCACCGTGCAGCTCATGAACGAGCACCTCGATCGCTTCGAGCATCTGTGGACGCGATGGATCGCGACGGACGCGCCGGGGGATTCGGGGGTCTCGACCGTCATCGGGGACGACGAGATGCTCGACCTGAACAACCGCTACATTTTCGCCGTTCAGGCAAAGGACGAGGCGGGCGCCGTCACGTCGATCTTCGACCAGCGATCCAACGTCCGCTCGTTTGCGCTCATGCGGGTCGTCGGGCCGGAGCTCACGGTGCGGGAGACGTACCTCGGCGTGCACAAGTACCTCGGCGTGAAGAACCGCCCGCAGACATTCTCGCTTCCGGCCGATTTCGAGTTTCACTTCTCGTGGACGGCCGACGCGTCGAGCTACGGCGGCGTCATCAGCGGCTACCGGTACGGATGGGATATCGGGGACCTCTCCAATCCGAACGAATGGGATGTGTCGCTGAGCCCCTATATCTTGAGCGCCCCGCCGCGAAGCTTCAGCTCGGGAGTTCACACGCTCTTCATCGAGGCGG